>NZ_CAUPYL010000122.1:0-7911 GCF_963515265.1 uncultured Frigoribacterium sp. | reverse complement strand
CCCCCGTCCCGCCGACCTCGAACCTCCTCCCCCCACGTCCGACCCCGACGGCCGCCCCCTCGCCCTCACGACCCGACCCGCACCCGACCGCGGACGAGCAGACCGCTCGCCCGAGACCCTGACCGGAGAGACACGACCATGACCCCCACCCCTCGTCGAACGGCCCGCTCGGCCGTCGGCGTCCTCGCCCTGACGGCCCTCGTGGCCGGGGGCCTCGCCTGGGCGCCCACGGCCGCCTCGGCGGCGACGGCTGCCGCCCCCGGCATGACCGTCACCGGTGCCTACACCAGCAGCTCCCCGGCCGGCAGCGCCGCCGCCGCCAGCACGACCACCGTCAGCTCCGACGTCCTCCCGACGCCGCAGATCAACGGCGTCGTCTGGAGCACCGCGGTCGTCGGCACCACGGCCTACGCGGTCGGCGCCTTCACGGCTGCCCGGCCCTCCGGCAGCGCCGAGGGGCAGAACTCGGTCACCCGCAACAACGCCATGGCGTTCGACGTCCGCACGGGCGCGATCCTGCCCTGGAACCCGAACCTCAGCGCGCAGGGCCGTTCCGTCGAAGTCTCGCCCGACGGCGCGACCCTCTACGTCGGCGGCGACTTCTCGACCGTGGGCGGCGTCGCCAAGAGCAAGATCGCGGCCTTCACCGTCTCGACGGGTGCCCTGAAGACGTCGTTCTCGGCCTCCGTCTCCGGGTCCGTGTGGGGCATCGCCCCGACCGCCACGACCGTCTACGTCGTCGGCTCGTTCGGCACCGCGAGCTCGAAGGCCCGCGCCAACGCGGCCGCCTTCACGACCGCGACCGGCGCGCTCACCGCGTGGAACCCCGGCACGGACAACATCACCCAGGCCGTCGTGGCGGCACCCGACGACAGCCGCGTCGTCATCGGCGGCCGCTTCCAGACCATCGGCGGCCAGCCGATCGTCGGCATCGGCGCGGTCGACGGCTCGGTCGGCGCGATCCAGCCCTTCGAGGCCAAGCCCATCTCGGCGCAGCAGGGATCCAACCGTTCCTGGGTGACCGACATGACCGTCGTCGACGGCGTCATCTACGCCACCGGCAACGGCGAGGGCGGCCACTGGTTCGACGGGCGCTTCGCGGCCCGCTTCGACACCGGTGCCCTCGTCTGGCTCGACAACTGCTACGGCGCGAGCTACGGCACGGCCGTCATCGGCCAGGTCGCCTACGCGGTCTCGCACTCGCACGACTGCACCTCGGTCGGTGCGTTCGCCGAGCAGTCGCCGTCCGTCTGGAAGCGCGCGACCGCCAACACGATCGCCGCGACCGGCACCGACCAGGGAGGTCCGAGCGTCGGCAGCATCTACTCCGGCCAGGCCACCCCGACCCAGCTGCCGTGGTACCCGCTCGTGAACTCCGGCTCGTACACGAAGCAGTACCAGGGCGGCTGGTCGCTCGGCGCGTCGTCGAGCACGGCCAAGTACCTCGTCATGGGCGGAGAGTTCACGCAGGTGAACGGCAAGGCACAGCAGGGCCTCGCCACGTTCGCCACGCGCGACACGGCGCCGAACAAGGTCGCCCCCCAGTACGCGCCGATGAAGCCCACGGGCCTCTCGCTCGCGTCGGGCAGCGTCCGCGTGTCGTTCCCCACGACGTGGGACTACGACGACGGCAGCCTGACCTACAGCCTCTTCCGCGACTCGGGCACGACCCCGATCGCGACGCAGGTGGCGGACTCGCGCTTCTGGCGCCTCCCGACCCTCGGCTTCGTCGACGCCGGCCTCGCGGCCGGCAGCAGCCACACGTACCGCGTGTCGGTGACGGACGCCGCCGGCAACACCTTCACCGGGTCGCGCTCCGACTCCGTCACGGTCTCGTCGTCGGCCGGCGACCCGTACGAGAAGGCGGTGGCCGCCGACGGCGCCACCAGCCTGTGGACGTTCGGCGAGCCCTCCGGCACCGCCGTCTACGACCACGTCGGCTTCTCCGACGCCACCACGACCGATGCTGTCCAGCGGGGCGCAGGAGGCCCGGTCAGCACGACGGCCGCCTCGTTCCAGGGGCAGCAGGGCTCGACGGCATCGGCGAACTCGCCGGTCGACGGTCCGCAGACGTTCACGGTCGAGTCGTGGTTCCGCACGACGAGCACGTCCGGCGGCAAGATCGTCGGGTTCGGCGACCGTCAGACGGGCAACTCGTCGAGCTACGACCGGCACGTCTACATTGACGGCGAGGGACGCGTCACGTTCGGGGTCTACCCCGGAGGCACGGCGACCGTCTCGAGCTCGCCCGGTCTCAACGACGGGACGTGGCACCTCGCCACGGCGAGCCTCGGCTCGTCGGGCATGAGCCTGTCGATCGACGGCGTCAAGGTCGCCTCGCGAGGCGACGTGACCAGCGCCCAGGCCTACAAGGGCTTCTGGCGCGTGGGCGGCGACTCGAACGGCGGCTGGCCGAACGCCGGCAGCGACTGGTTCACGGGCGACGTCGCGGACGTGGCGGTCTACCCGACCGTCCTCAGCGCCGCGCAGGTGGACGGCCACTGGGTCGCGTCCGGTCGCACCTCGACCGTCCCTGCTCCGCCGACCGACGCCTACGGCAAGGCCGTCACCACCGACGAGCCGTCGCTGTACTGGCGCCTCGACGACACCGGCTCCGGCAGCACCGCCCGTTCGACGACGGCCTCCCCCGCGCCCGGCCTGATCACGGGCGGCGTCACCAAGGGCGTCGCAGGCGCCCTCGGCAGCACCGGCTCCGCCTTCGGCTTCGACGGACAGCAGGGCCAGGTCGTCCAGGTGCAGGACGCGCAGGCGCCCAGCACCTACAGCACCGAGCTCTGGTTCTCGACGACGTCCACCGTCGGCGGGAAGCTGATCGGCTACGGCGACTCGGCACAGGGGCTCTCGGGCAACTACGACCGCCACGTCTACCTGCAGGACGACGGACACCTCGTGTTCGGCACCTGGACGGGCCAGGCGAACACGATCACGACCGACCGCGCCTACAACGACGGTGCCTGGCACCAGGTCGTGGCGACGCAGTCGAGCGCCGGCATGGTCCTCTACGTCGACGGCGTCGCCGTGGGCACGAACGCGCAGACCGGCGCTCAGGGCTACAACGGTCGCTGGCACGTCGGCGGCGACGTCACGTGGGGCTCCTCGAGCTCGTACGTGGCCGGGTCGATCGACGAGGTGTCGGTCTACCCGACGGCCCTCACCGCAGCCCAGGTGGCGGCTCACCACGACGCCGGCACCGGGGTCGTCACCCCGCCGCCGGCCCCGGCGAACGTCGCCCCCACGGCGTCGGCCACGAGCACCTCGGTCGACCTGGCCGCCTCGCTCGACGGCAGCGCCTCGTCCGACACCGACGGGACCGTCGCCTCCTGGGCGTGGGACTTCGGGGACGGCCAGGTCGGCACCGGCGCGACCGTGCAGCACGCCTACTCCGCGGCGGGCACGTACCAGGTCGTCCTCACGGTGACCGACGACGACGGCGCGACCGCCAGCACCACCGTGCCGGTGACCGTGACCGCCCCCGTGGTCGTCACTCCCCCGGTCGTGACCCCGCCTGCCACCACCGCCTACGCCGCCGACGCCTTCGAGCGCCAGACGACGGGCGGCTGGGGCTCGGCGGACATCGGAGGCGCGTGGACGACCCCCAACGCGGTCTCGTCGTTCTCGACCGCGCAGGGCGCCGGGCTGATCAAGATGGCGGCCGCCGGGTCGGGGCCGCAGATCTACCTGAACGGCGTGCAGGCCACCGACGCGGCCACCCGCGTCACCGTTGCCCTCGACAAGGTGCCGACCGGGGCAGGCGTCTACGCGTCGGTCATCGGCCGGGGCGTGACGGGCCAGGGCGACTACCGCGCCAAGGTCACGTTCCGCGCCAACGGCGCCGTCGCCGTCGCGCTGTTCCGGCAGGCGGCGGACGGCACGCAGACGGTCCTCGGCACCGAGAGCGTCGTGCCCGGCCTGACCTACGTCGCCGGACAGAAGATCGCCGTCGCCCTCGAGGTCACCGGCACGTCGCCGACGACCGTCCGGGCGAAGGTCTGGGCCGCCGGCGGCACCGAGCCGACGGCGTGGGCCAAGACCGCGACCGACTCCACGGCGGGCCTCCAGGCCGCGGGACGGGTGGGCTTCCACTCCTACCTGTCGGCCTCCGCCACCAACGCACCCGTCGTCTCCTCGTGGGACGACCTGACCATCACGAAGGCAGGCAACTGACCCATGACCCTCGACACCACCAGAACGACCGGCCGGGGCGCGGGGGCGCCCGGGGCAGCGCCCGCCGACGCGGACGCTGCACCCGGGGCCCGGCGGGCCGAGCAGTGGCTGCTCGACGCGGCCGACCTCCCGGAGGCGCCCCCGCGCCTCCCGGGCGGTCGCCGCAGCAAGGTCCTCGTCGTGCACTCGTCCGACGAGCTGTACGGCTCGGACCGCATCGTCCTCGAGGTCGTCGGCGAGCTCGCCGCCCGCGACGACCTCGACGTGACCGTGTGGCTGCCGTCCGACGTGGCCGTGGGCCCGTTGGGGCCGCAGCTCCGTGAGCTCGGCGCCCGCGTCGAGCGCACGGCGCTGCCGATCCTCCGACGGTCGCACCTCGGCCCGGTCGGCCTCGCCCGCCTCGCGCGGGACGCCGCCCGGACCGCGGCGCGGCTCGCCGGCCGGCACTTCGACCTCGTCTACTGCGCGACGAGCGCCTGCCTCGTCGTCGCCCCCCTCGCGCGCCTGGCCGGCGTGCAGCACGTCGTCGGCCACCTGCAGGAGCCGTGGGGCGACACGGACCGCAAGGGCCTCCGGCCCCTGGCCCGTGCCTGCACCGCCCTCGTGGCCGTGTCCCGCTCGGTCCTCGGCAGTTCCGGCCTCGACGGCGACGACCGTGCCGTCGTCGTGCACAACGGCGTCCCGCGACGGTCGCCCGACCTGGTCGCGGCACCGGAGCACCGCCTCCCCCACTACCTGATGGCCAGCCGCTGGAACTCCCACAAGGGGCACAGCACCCTCCTGACGGCCTGGAACGCGGCGGGCTGCCCCGGCCAGCTCGTCGTCCTCGGCGGCCCGCCCGCCGTCGGGGCCGGCGTCGACGTCCCTGCCCTCGTCCAGGCCATCGTGTCCCGGCCCGAGACCGTCACGGTCGTCGGCCAGGTCGAGGACGCAACCCCGTACGTCCGCGACGCGGACGCCATCGTGCTGCCCACCGACACCCTCGAGGGCTTCGGCCTCGTGGCCCTCGAGGCGTTCAGCGAGGGCCGCCCGGTCGTCGCCAGCCGCAGCGGGGGCCCGGAGGAGGTCGTCGTCGACGGCGAGACGGGCTGGCTCTTCGACCGTCGCGACGTCGACGCCCTCGCCGACCTGTTCGCCGGCCTCGACGTCGACACCCTCGCCGCCGCGGGCCGTCGTGCCCAGGCGGCCTACCAGGAGCGCTACACGCCCGAGAAGATGCGCCGCCGCATCGGTGCCGTCGTCTCCCGTGAGCTGCTCCGCGAGCACGGCCAGGACCTGGCGGTGGCCTTGTGACGCGGCTGGCGGGGGCGCCGGTGCGCCCCGAGGCGACGACCGCCTCCTCGGCCCCGTCGCGCACACCCGTGCCGCACGAGTTCCGTGCAGCACTGGCCGCGCTGGCGTCGGCCCAGAAGTCGTCGAGCGGCGCACCCGCCTACTCGCGGTTCGTGAACCGCCGCCTCGGCCGGTGGGCCGCCGCCGCCGCGCACGTGCTCCGGGCGACGCCGAACCAGGTGACGGCGGTCAGCGCCCTCGCCACCTTCGCCGGCATCGCCGTCCTGGCCACGGTTCCGGCCGGCTGGCTGCCCGCCGTGCTCGTGCCCCTGCTGCTCGTCGTCGGCTACGCCCTCGACTCGGCCGACGGGCAGCTCGCCCGTCTCCGCGGCGGGGGCAGCCCGGCCGGCGAGTGGCTCGACCACGTGATCGACGCGACGAAGATCGCAGTGCTGCACCTCGCAGTCTTCGCGTCGTGGGTCCGCGAGCCCGAGGGACGAGAGGCCGTCCTCGCGCTGCCCCTCGCCTACCAGGTCGTCGCGACGGTCGCCTTCTTCGCGATCGTCCTCACGGAGCAGCTGCGCCGGGCCGAGTCGGTCGCCGCGGGCTCGCCCGTGCTCGTCCGCCGCCAGACCGGTGCCCTCTACTCGCTGGCGGTCGTGCCGACCGACTACGGCCTGATGTGCCTCGTCTTCGTCCTGCTCGCCTGGCCCGGCGCGTTCACCGTGGCCTACCTCCTGCTCTTCGCGGCCAACGCCGCCTACCTGCTGCTCGCCCTCCCCAAGTGGTTCCGCGAGCTCCGCACCGACCCGATGAGGACCTCATGACCAGCACCGCCCGCGCCGTCGTCGTCGACGACCGCCTCGACCTCGGGGACTACCTCCGCTACGTCGCCCAGCACGTCCTCGTCGTCGTCCTGGCCGTCGTCCTCGGCCTCGCCGCCGGGGTGGGCCTCTCGCAGCTGGCCCCCGCCTCCTACACGGCCCAGGCCACGGTCTTCGTCCGGGCCGACGCGCCCGGCTCGAACCTCGACGAGCGCTCGGCCTTCGCCCTGCGCCAGGTCTCGTCGTACGCGCAGCTCGGCACGAGCGCCCAGGTGCTCGGGCCGGTCGCCCAGGCCCAGGGCGTCTCGCTCGCCGACCTGGGCGACCGCGTGACCGTGACGAACCCCGTCGACACGGTGGTGCTCCTCGTCTCGGCCACCGACGTCACGGCCACCGGCGCCGCCCAGCTCGCGGACACCGTCGCGGGGCGCCTGTCGGACACGGTCGACCAGATCGAGTCCACCGACGGTGCCGACGGGCAGACGATCTCCCTCGACCTGACCGCGCCTGCGCCCGTCCCGACGACGTCGACGGGCCCGAGCACGGTCGTCCTCGGGCTGCTGGGCCTGCTGGTCGGCCTCGGCGTCGGTGTCGCTCTCGCGATCGTCCTCGCCCGGACGCGTCCCCGCGTCAGCACGGTCGACGACGTCCGTCGCGCGACCGGCCTGCCGGTGGTCGGCCAGCTGCCCGCCGTCGTGCGCAGCTCGGACGACCCCGACGGGCGCGGCGCCTCGGCGGCCACCCGCACGGCGCTCCGCGAGACCGTGCAGAACCTCCGCGCCCTGCGTGGCGGCGAGCTGCCCCGCGTGCTGCTGCTCGCCCGCACCGACACGGTGTCGGAGGCGGCCGGCGTCGACGGTGGCCTCGCACGCGCCGTGGTGGAGCTCGGCTCGACCTGCGCCCTGCTGCAGTCCGACTTCGACACCCGCACCGTGTCGCGGCCCTCGACGGTCCCCGACAGCGCTCTCCCGGAGCTGACGGAGGCGGACCTCGCCGGCTACGACCGCGTGCCGGTCCCCGACGTCGTCGGCGCCTCCACCCGGTCCTTCGTCCGGTCGGGCGTCGGGCGGTTCTTCGCGGACCTGCGCGGCACCTACGACGTGACCGTCGTGCAGTCGGCCTCGGACTCGCACCCCTTCGCCCTGCGGACCGTGACGGCCGAGTCGGACGAGGTGGTGCTCGTCGTCCGTGCCGGGGCGACCCGCCTGGAGTCCCTCCGCAGCCTGACCGCGGAGCTGATGAGCCTCGACGTCGAGCCGATCGGCGTCGTGCTCGCGGGCGTGCCCCGCTGGCGCCGGGTGCTGCTGCGCGCCACCTGGCGCGACGAGGACTTCCGCCGTGTCGACCGCTCGGGCTCGGGCCACGCCCCGGCCGTCCACGTGCGGTCGTCGGCGCCCGTGTCGTCCTCTCCGGGCGTGCCGTCCGGGACGGTCTCGTCGTCCGAGGCGTCCGCCTCGTCCCCCTCGCGGGCTGAGGGCTCGACGAGCATCGCCGACCTCGTCCGCGACCCGTTCACGACGCCCGAGCCTGCCGCCGAGGCGCCGGTCGCCGAGACGGCCGTGGCTCCCGTCGCACCTGCGGACCAGTCCACGGTGCCGGCCGAGTCCGAGGCCGACGCGGGGGCCGGGGC
>NZ_CAUPYL010000121.1:0-7929 GCF_963515265.1 uncultured Frigoribacterium sp. | reverse complement strand
CTGGAGCCCAAGGTGCTAAAGGTGAAAAAGGAGACCGAGGCGAACGCGGTCTAACAGGAGCCCAAGGACCAAACGGACGCTGACGACGCCGAGTTCGACGCGTAGTTCACGGAGCTCGACGTGGAATAGGAGAAAGGGGAGGCGGGGGTGGGGCGGGTGGTGTGTTTTAACCTGACCCCGCTAACTTGCTCCGGGCCCTCGGGGGGGGGGCTGGAGTGTGGCGTCGAGGCGGGCAGGTGCAGGGCGCACGCCGTGGCGTGGCAGGACGTGCCGGGCCGGAGCTCCCGCTCCGTCTCGGCGAGCGAGCCGAGGAGGCGCGGAGGGCGCCCCGACGTCAGCGCGAGACGGACTCGAGCGTCGGGTAGTCGGTGTAGCCGGTCGCCCCGTCGGCGTAGAAGGTGGCGGGGTTCGGCTCGTTGAGCTCGGTCTCGCGCTCCCAGCGGGCGACGAGGTCGGGGTTCGCGATGGCCATGCGGCCCACGGCGACGGCGTCGGCGTGGCCGTTCTCGACCAGGTCCTTCGCCTCGGCCAGGTCGGTGACCGTGCCGAAGCCGCTGTTGAGCACGACCGCCTGGCCGAAGCGGCGACGGAGGCGCTGGACGATCTCGCCGCGCGGGTCGGAGTGCAGCACGCTCATGTAGGCGAGGCCGAGGGGGGCGAGGCCGTCCATCAGGGCGTCGTAGGTCGCGGTCACGTCGTCGAGGTCGGTCTCGACGACGTCCTGGATGTTGTGCATCGGCGAGATGCGGATGCCGACGCGGCCCGCGCCGATCGCGGCGGAGACGGCCTCGGCCACCTCGATGCCGAGGCGGGCGCGGGCGGCGGGGCTGCCGCCGTACTCGTCGGTGCGGACGTTCGAGACGGGCGAGAGGAACTCGTGCAGCAGGTAGCCGTTGGCGCTGTGCAGCTCGACGCCGTCGAGGCCGGCCTCGAGGACGGCGCGCTTCGAGGCGGTGACGAAGTCCTGCACGGTCTGGCGCACCTCCTCGGTCGTGAGGGCGTGCGGCACGGGGAACTCGGCCTTGCCGGAGGGGACGTGCACCTGGCCGTCGATGGCCACGGCGCTCGGGGCGACGATCCGCTCGGTGCCGGTCACGTCGGGGTGCGAGACGCGGCCGGCGTGCATCACCTGCATGACGATGGTGCCGCCCTTCGCGTGCACCTCGTCGGCGACGCGCTTCCAGCCGGCGACCTGCTCGTCGGTGACGATGCCGGGCTGGCCGGTGTAGCCCTTGCCCTCCTGGGTCGGGTAGGTGCCCTCGGTGACGATCATGCCGAGGGTGGCCCGCTGGCCGTAGTGCTCGACCACGACGTCGCCGGGCACGTCGCCCGCGTCGGCGCGGGTGCGGGTCAGCGGCGCCATGGTGACGCGGTTCGAGAGGACGAGGTCGCCGAGGACGGCGGAGGAGAAGAGATCCACGAAGGGGTCCTTTCCGGTGGGAGGGAGGAGGTGGCCGCGTCGGCTCGCGACGCGTCAGGGAGAGTGCCCGTCGTCGCGCACCTGCGGGCCAACACGGGTCACGACGCGGTCATTCCGCCCGACGAGCACACAGGAGGGAGTTCTCAGGAACGCAGCCACAGGAACGCGACCTCGGGAGGCGACTCCCGGCGCGCGTCCTCAGGCAGGCACCCCGGGGATCGGAGCCCCCCGGAGCGGTCAGGATGTGAAGGCGGCGTGCACCGCGGCGATGTCGTCGCCGCCGTGCCCTCGGTCGGAGGCCGTGCCGTAGAGACCGGCCAGCGCCTCGAGCAGGGAGGTGTCGAACCCGGCGTCGGCCGCGGTCGCGGCCTCGCGCATCAGCGAGACGTCCTTGCGGAGGCCGTCGAGCGCGAACTGCGCGGGGTACTCGCCGGCGATCATGCTGGCGCCCTTGAGGTGCGCGTAGGGGGTGTCGGCCTGCCCGCCCTCGATCGCGTCGAGGAACAGCTGCGGGTCGAGCCCGAGCGTCCGGGTCAGCGCCAGCGACTGGGCGGCCGCCGCGGTGACGGACGCGATCCACGCGTTGGCGGCGAGCTTCAGCGCCGTGCCCTGGCCGACGGAGCCGCCCGCGGTGATCGTCTTCGCGCCCATCGCGTCGAGCACGGGCTGCACCCGGGCCAGGAGGTCGGGGGCGCCGGCGGCGAGCATCACCAGCTTGCCGGTCTCGGCGGGCTTCTTGGTGCCGAGCATCATCGCCTCGACCAGCGGCACGCCGCGCTCGGCGGCGAGGTCGACGACCCGCGCGGTGTCGGCGGCGCCGATCGTGCTCGCCTGGACCCAGACGGGGCCGTCGGCCTCGGCGCCGGAGGCGGCGGTCGCGTCGACCGCGGAGGTCGCCTCGCGCAGCACGCTGAGCACGGCCTCGCCGTCGAACAGCACCGTGACGACGACCTCGGCCCCGTCGACCGCCTCGCGGGCCGTGTCGACGACGGTCGCCCCGACGCCGGCGAGCGGCTCGGCCTTGTCACGGGTGCGGTTCCACGCCGTGACGTCGTGCCCTTCGCGCAGGAGCGTCCTGACGACGCCCTGCCCCATGATCCCCGTGCCCAACACTGCGACCTTCATGCCTGCTCCTCGCCTGCGGCCGGGCGTCTCGCCGGGCCGCGTCGTGTTCGTGTTCGTGGTCGTGTTCGTGTTCGTGTTCGTGTTCGTGGAGTCGATCGTGTTCGGTCCGCACGCAGACGGGTCCGCGCGCCGCCGGGGTCGACCGTACGCCCGGCCGCCGACACCGGACCCGGGAGTGTCCACGCGCCTCCCGCGGCAGTCCTCGGGAGGCGTCGTGCGCCTCCTCGAGGGCCCCGGGAGGCGCGGGCCCGGTCAGTCGATCGCGTCCGACCCGAGGGGGTCGCGTCGGATCGCGCGACGGACCCGTTCGACGACCGACGGGGTCGGCGGCTCGTTGTAGGTGCCGGCCTCCTCCTGGCCGCTCAGGCGCTGGATCGCGGCCATCACCTCGTCCGTCGCGTGCCGGCGAGCGCGACCCGACTTGGCGTCGCCGTGATGCGAGAGATCGATCGGCTCGCCGAACTCGACGGTGAAGCGGCGGAGGCGCGGCACGGTCGTGCCGACCGGCTGCAGCTCCTGGGTGCCCGTCAACGCGACGGGCACGACCGGGGCGCCGCTCGTGAGCGCGAGCCAGGCGACCCCGGTCCGGCCCTTGTACAGGCGGCCGTCGAGCGACCGCGTGCCCTCGGGGTAGATCGCGAACGCGTGCCCCTCGGTGAGCCGGCCCAGGCCGAGGTCGAGCGCCTGCTGGGCGGCGGCCCCTGCTCCCCGCTCGACGCCGATGGCGCCGATGCCCGAGAAGAACGACCGGCTGAGCCGCCCCTTGAGGCCCGTGCCCGTGAAGTAGGCGTTCTTGGCGAGGAACGAGACCTCGCGCGGGGCCATCAGCGTGATCACGACGCTGTCCATGAACGAGAGGTGGTTGCTCGCGAGGATGACGGCGCCGCGGCGGGGGACGTTGCGCCGCCCGACGACCCTCGGGCGCCAGAGCAGCCGGACGAGGGGCACGAGCACGACGCGGCTGAGGAAGGTGAGCACGGCACCACTGTGGCGCAGACGGCATGCCTCGCGCGGCATGCGCAGCACGGAACGTCTCGCGACGAGCCTGTCGACGAGCCTGCCCGGGGTCCGTCTCCGGGTCGGTCGCAGCAGCGACGTCGGCCGTCACGGAAGCGAGATCCGCTCACCCTTTCACCGCCTCCTCGGGCGGGACGGGTGGCGGGCGAGGCCGTCCCGCTCGCCCGTCGTCGCCCGGTGCGGGGACAACGGGTGTCCCCCTCAGGGAGGATTGCGGCCCGTCCGAGCCCCTCCCTATGCTCGCCGCGTGGGGACTGAACGAGGTACAGGAGCGCAGCGGGGGCTGACGCTCGACGACGGACGACGGACGCAGGGCGACCTCGTCGAGGGGCCGCTCGACGGCCTGCTGCCGCTGCCTGCGGGTCGCGTGAGGCGGGCCGCCTGGCTGCTCGCCCCCGTCTGGCACGTCGGCTTCGCCGTGCTCTCCGTGCTCGGCGCGGTCCATGCCGGCCACGTCGGCACCATGGCCCCGCTCGCCGCGACGGCGCTCTACGCGACCGCCGGGGCGCTCTTCGCCGCGGTGGCCGCGACGCTCGTCGCACTCCGCGTGCAGGGGACCCGAGGAGGCGCGGTGCCGCTGGTCCCGGTGCGTGCGGCCTACCTGACCACGCCCCTGGCGAGCGCGATGCTCCTCTCCGCCGCTTACGTGACCCGACTGGGCGGCGGGCCCTTCCTCGGCGGGTTCGGCGCGATGATCGCCCTCACCGTCGCGCTCGTGATGCTCGCCCAGCGGACGACGGAGCTGCGGCTCGGGTCGGCCGGACCCGTCTCGGAACGACGGACGCCGACGGCGCCGGTCGCCGTCGTGCCTGCGCCTGCCGCCGACGCTGCCGCTGCCGCTGCCGCAGTCACGGCGGCTCCCGCGGCTGTCGCCTTCGACGCCTCGTCGCGCCGCTAGCCGCGCGTCAGGGCCGTCGCGACAGCGACGACGCGACAGCGCCGCAGGTCGCGTCAGTAGTTGTCGTCGGGCGGGACGGACTCGTCGTACGGGTCCCACGGGGGCTCGTCGTCGAAGGGGAACGGCTCCGAGTCGGCCGCCGGGGCCGCGCTCGTCGTCGGCGTCGGGCGGGAGCTGCGTGCGGCGGCGGGACGACTGCGGGAGCTCGTCTCCGCCCGGAAGGACGGGGTCGAGCCGGAGGCCGAGGTCGAGCCTGAGCCGGTCGAACCCGAGCCGGCCGCGCCGGTGCCGGCACCGGACTCGGCTGCCCGGGCCGCCGCCGACTCGGGGGGGACCCCCGAGACGACGTCGAGCACCTGTTGCCCGTAGGTGTCGAGCTTCTTCTGGCCGACGCCGCTGATGCCCGCGAGCTCGCCCATCGAGCCCGGACGGCTCGACGCGATGCCGCGCAGGGTCACGTCGCCGAAGACGACGTAGGCCGGCACGCCCTGCGCCTTGGCGATGCCCGCCCGCCACTGGCGCAGGGTCTCGAAGAGCGGCACGTCGGCGGAGTCGAGGTCGGCCGCGCCCGAGCCGCCGCGCGAGCCGCGCGTCGAGCCGCCCGCCGACGACCCACGGGCACCGCGGACGCGCGGGGCCCTCTCTGGCTCTCTGCGCAGGCGGACCTGCTTCGCCCCCGAGAGCACCTCGCCCGCCGCGTCGGTGATGAGCAGGGTGCCGTAGCCGTCGGGCGAGACCGCGAGGACCGACTGGGCGAGCAACTGGCGGACGACGCCGCGCCACTCGATCTCGCTGAGCTCGGTGCCGATGCCGAAGGTCGAGAGCTGCTCGTGGCGGTTCTGGGTGATGCGCGGCGTCGTGCGGCCGAGCAGGATGTCGATGATCTGCCCCGCGCCGAACTGCTGGTTGCGCTCGCGCTTGAGGCGCACGATCGTCGACAGCAGCTTCTGCGACGGGACGGTGCCGTCGAGAGCCTGCGGCGGGTTCAGGCAGGTGTCGCAGTTGTGGCACGGCGTGCTCGCCTGGCCGAAGTAGCCGAGCAGCTGCACCCGCCGGCACTCGACGGTCTCGCAGAGGGCGAGCATCGCGTCGAGGTGGGCGCCGAGCTTGCGGCGGTGCTCGGCGTCGCCCTCGGACTGGTCGATCATGCGGCGCTGCTGCATGACGTCCTGCAGGCCGTAGGCGAGCCACGCGGTCGACGGCAGGCCGTCGCGCCCCGCTCGACCGGTCTCTTGGTAGTAGCCCTCGACCGACTTCGGCAGGTCGAGGTGCGCGACGAACCGCACGTCGGGCTTGTCGATGCCCATGCCGAAGGCGATGGTCGCGACCATCACGATGCCGTCCTCTCGGAGGAACCGCGACTGGTTGCGTGCTCGGGTGCCGGCGTCGAGGCCCGCGTGGTACGGCAGGGCGGCGATGCCCTGCTTGACGAGGAACTCGGCCGTGCCCTCGACGGACTTGCGCGACAGGCAGTAGACGATCCCCGCGTCGCCCTCGTGCTCGGCGCGGATGAACCGGAGCAGCTGCTGCTGAGGGCCGTCCTTCGCCTCGATGCGGTACTGGATGTTGGGCCGGTCGAAGTCGGCGACGAAGTGCGCCGCGTCGTCGAGCTCGAGCCGCCGCGAGATCTCGCGGTGCGTCGTCTCGGTCGCGGTCGCGGTGAGCGCGATGCGCGGCACGTCGGGCCAGCGCTCGTGCAGCACCGACAGCTCGAGGTAGTCGGGGCGGAAGTCGTGCCCCCACTGCGCGACGCAGTGCGCCTCGTCGATGGCGAACAGGGACACCCGGCCACGGTCGAGCAGCGACTTGGTCGAGTCGAGCTTCAGTCGCTCGGGAGCGAGGTAGAGCATGTCGAGCTCGCCGGAGACGAAGGCCTGCTCGACGGCTCGCCGCTGGTCGGGATCCTGCGTCGAGTTGAGGAACGACGCCCGCACGCCGACCGCCTCGAGGGCGTCGACCTGGTCTTGCATCAGCGCGATGAGGGGCGAGACGACGACGCCCGTGCCCGGCCGGACGATCGCCGGCACCTGGTAGCAGAGCGACTTGCCGCCGCCGGTGGGCATCAGCACGAGGGCGTCGCCGCCGCCGACCACCTGGTCGATGATCGCGGCCTGGTCGCCGCGGAACGCGTCGTAGCCGAAGACGCGCTGCAGCACCTCGAGAGGAGCCCCGGCGGGGCCCGACGAGGAGGGCGCGGCGGTGGCGGTGGGGGCGGCGGGGTCGGTCACGCGACGAGTCTAGGAGGCTGCGCCGACAGCGTCAGCCGACCCGCGCCTCCTCGTGGACGGTGCCGTCGGCGGGCGATGCCGGGGAGGACCGGCGCTCCCCCGACCTGTGGAAGGCGCGGGTCACGAGCCACGCCCAGACCGGCGTGCAGACGACCGTGACGGCGAGCCCCAGCGGGCTGCCGTCGCTCGCCTCGGTGCCCGCGAAGGGCGCCAGCAGCAGGAACAGGACGGTGTTGTTGAGCACGTGGCCGACGATGGCGGCCTCGAGCCCTCCCGTGCGCCAGGTCAGCCACGCCGCCGTGACCCCGAACACGGCGACGTCGAGCATGCCCCAGGGGTTGTAGGCGTGCGACAGGGCGAACGCGGCCGTCGGCAGGACGATCGCGACCACGGGCCAGGCGATCCACGACCCGAGCGCCTGCACGGCGAAGCCGCGGAAGACGAACTCCTCGGCGGAGGCCTGCAGCGGCACGAGCAGCAGGATGACCAGTGCCGACCAGACGATCGTCGCCGGCGGCGTCGTCACGGGCCCCGTGCCGATCGCCTGGCCCGTCAGCGGGGGCAGCACGAGGTAGCTGAGGCCGACCGTCAGCACCATGAGCACGAGGGCGGCGGGCAGCGTGCGGGCCATCCAGCGCCAGCGGAGGCGGCCGGTGACGCTCGACAGCTGGCCGAGCCGTCCGAGGCCGGCGAGCTTCGTCGCGAACAGCGCGGCGGGCAGCAGCGTCGCGATGGACGCGAGCGTCGTGAGCAGGACGAGCGGCTGGGAGGCGTCGAGCGGGTCGTCCTGGACGCCCTGCGCGACCGTCGAGGTGAGCTCCTGGCCACCGGCCGCGCGGAGGACCGCGAAGATCGCCAGCACGACCGCGTTCGCGAGCACCCAGTAGAGGACGGCGCCGATCACGGCCGCGAGCAGCGGTCGCCACCAGCGGTACGTCGGCAGCGCACGGAACAGCCGGTGGTACTCGACGGAGGCGGTGGTCACGCCCCCGAGGTTAACGCCGGCGGCCCGGCCGCACCTGTGCAGGTGCGACCGGGCCGTCGGGTCGTGCGGGGCGGTGCCGGGTCGTGCCGATCGCTCAGTCGGTCGCCTCGACGAGCAGCTCGCGACGGCGACGGAGGCGCGTGGCCGTGAGCACGCCGGCTCCGGCGAGCATCAGGGCGAGCGCCGCCAGGAGGCCGGTCGTCGCCGCGTCCGAGCCGGTGAAGGCGAGGTCGCCCGCGGCGGCCGGGCGCGGGGT
>NZ_CAUPYL010000120.1:0-7953 GCF_963515265.1 uncultured Frigoribacterium sp. | reverse complement strand
CTCGCGGACCGCGGCCGGACAGCTCGCACGCCGCGGCGGACAGCTCGCACACCGCTGGGGGACAGCGCGCACGCTGCGGCGGACAGTTCGCACACCACTGGAGGACAGCGCGCACGCCGAGCACGTCGAAGATCCGTGCAACGGACGTGCAGGAACCCTCGTTCCGGTCCCGCGCAGCGGGGACGGGCGACGTACCCTCACCCCCGAAGACGGGCGACCGGAGCCTCCGGACGGGGGGTGGAGGCGGATCCGGCGTCGTGGTGCACTGACGTCGTCGCCAGGCGGGCCGATCGAGGCCCGTCGGCCGGCGCCGACGTCCAGCCGACGGCGCAGCACCTGCCCGGCCTCCGGGAACCCGCACCCCGCACCTGCACCCGCTCCTCACCCCCAAGGACACTCCCGTGATCGACCTCGCCCGCGCGGGCGTCGTCGCCGGGGCCGTCGTCGCGCTCGCGGCCGGTCTCGTCGTCGCGCCTCCCGCCTCCTCGTCCGCCGGCTCGGCTGCTGCGGCCGCAGCTCCGCGCACGACCGCCACCACCACCTCCTCGACGATCCGCACCGCGTCGGCGGCGACCGTCTTCAAGGGCGGGCTGCACGTCGAGCAGTACGGGCCCGCCGCCACGGCTGCGACCCAGCTCGCCGCCCAGGGGCGCACCGTCGACGCTGCGGCGGCGCGCACGATCGCGGCGCAGCCGATCGCGATCTGGCTCGGCTCCTGGTACGACGACGCGATGCTGGTGAAGGTGATCCAGCGGAACCTGGCCGCCGCCGAGGCGAAGGGGACGACGCCGGTGTTCGTCACGTACGACATCCCGGGGCGCGACTGCGGCGGGCACTCCGCAGGAGGCGCGGCGAGCGACGTCGCCTACCTGGCCTGGAACCAGAAGGTCGCGACCGCGCTCGCGGGGCACCGTGCCGTCGTGCTGGTCGAGCCCGACTCGCTGGGGCACCTCAGCTCGTGCCCGGCCCTGACCGCGACCCGGACCGCCACGATCGCGAGCGCCGTCGCCGCCTTCACGCGCGCCGGCGTGCCTGCCTACCTCGACGGGGGCAACTCGAACTGGGTGAAGCCCGCCGACATGGCCGTCAGGCTCAAGGCGGCGGGGATCGACCAGGCCCGCGGCTTCTACACGAACGTCGCGAACTACTACGGGGTCGACCAGGAGCGGGCCTACGCCGACGCGGTCTCCGCCGCCACGGGCGGGGCGCGCTACGTGATCGACGTGTCGCGGAACGGGCGCGGGTGGAAGGGCACCTGGTGCAACGCCCCCGGCGCCGGGCTCGGGCAGACGCCCCGCGTGGCGACCTCGGGGACGAGCGCGCTCGACGCGCTGCTCTGGGTCAAGACGCCGGGTGCGAGCGACGGCACGTGCAACGGCGGGCCCGCGGCGGGCGTGTGGTTCCCGTCGTACGCGACGGCGCTGGTCGCGAACCGGCGCTGAGGCTCGGGCCGGCGTGCGTCGGCCCGTCGCGCGCTGGGCTCTCAGGCCTCAACTCGCAGTTTCTTCGGCAAAGCGAGAGAGATCCGCTGCGCCGAGCACCGGGAATCAGGCCCGTCCGCACCCTGGGGCACCGATCGCTCTCAAATTACGAGGGCGAGGGACTTGGCTGGCGGATCACTCTCCGATCACGGGGCGGGGGACCTAGCTGGCGGACCACTCTCATTGCGGGCCGCGCAACTGCCCGGCCGCAGACGCGCAGGAGGCGCGGCGCGAGCCTCGCTCGCACCGCGCCTCCTGCAGGCGGCCGGGTCGTCCCGGCGGGGCCGACCTAGAGCGTGGCCTCGGACGGGTCCCAGGCCTCGGCGAGCGGCTGCGGCTTCGCGACCGTCGAGGCGACCTCGACGACCGAGCGAGACTCCGCGGCCTCGCTGACGGCGAGCAGCACGTCGAGCACGTGCGACGCGACGGCGCCGCTGGCGCGCTCGGCGTCGCCGCCGCGCAGCGCCCGGGCGAGGTCGAGCACGCCCGAGCCTCGGCCGTAGGTCGATCCCGCGGCCGTGAGGGTGCTCGGCTCGTCCTGGCCGAAGCGCCAGATCGTCGAGTCGCCCTCGAAGGTGTTGGGGTCGGGCAGCACGATGGTGCCCTCGGTGCCGCTGATCTCGACGAAGCCCATGCGGGGCAGCGCGTTCTGGAACGAGAAGGTCGACTGCGCCGACTGCCCGCCCTCGAACGAGATGAGCGCCGCGTGGTGCGTCGGCACCTCCACGGCGAACTCGGTGCCGGCTCGGGGGCCGCTGCCGATCGAGCGCGTGGTGCGCGACGTCGACGAGACGGCGCTGACCGAGCTCGCGGCGCCGAACGCGTGCACGAGCGTCGTCACGTAGTACGGGCCCATGTCGAACAGCGGGCCCGCGCCCTTCGCGAAGAGGAACTCGGGGTCCGGGTGCCACGCGTCGGGCCCGGGCACGTGGAACAGCGTCGTCGCGGTCAGCGGCTCGCCGATGTCGCCGCGGGCGATCGCGCGCATCGCCGACTGGATGCCGGCGCCGAGCACGGTGTCGGGCGCGCAGGCGACCCGGACCCCGGCGGCGTCGGCGGCGGCCAGCAGGTCGCTGCCCGACGTGTGGTCGAGGGCCAGCGGCTTCTCGCTCCACACGCTCTTGCCCGCGGCGACGATCTGGCGTCCGACCTCGGCGTGCACGGCCGGGATCGTCAGGTTGACGACGATCTCGATCTCGTCGATCGCCAGGAGCTCCTCGACGGTGCCGTGGCGGGGGACGCCGTACTCCTCTGCACGCGAGCGGGCGCGGTCGGCGATCAGGTCGGCGACGAAGAGGACCTCGAGGTCGGGGAACTTCGTCATGTTCTCGAGGTAGGTGCCGCTGATGACTCCCGCGCCGATCACGCCGACGCCGACACGACCCGTGCGGCCGGTGCCGGTGCGGCCGGTCTCGCCGGAGGCGCCCGTCTCGACGCCGCTCACTTGTCGTTCTCCGCGAGCCACGCGAGCGACTCGGCGATGCCGTCGAACACGTCCCCGCTGTAGTCGTCGAACTCGACGACGCGCAGCGCGTGCGGAGCCGCGGCGATCACGGCGGCGACGTCGACGTCGCCCTGGCCGGCGGGCGTCTGGTTCTTGAACGCCGCGGCGAGGGCCTCGGGCACCTCCAGGGCGCTCTCGCTGCTCGGTAGCGCGGTGGCGATGTCGCCCGAGATGCGGCCGTCCTTGACGTGCAGGAACTGGACGCGGTCGCCCAGCGAACGCAGCAGGGCGGGGGTGTCCATGCCGCCGACGGTCGACCAGAAGGTGTCGATCTCGAGCACGACGTCGTCGTTCAGGCGCTCGAGGAAGAACTCGTAGACGGGGCGCCCGTCGACCTTGTTCGCGAACTCCCACTGGTGGTTGTGGTAACCGAACTTCAGTCCCGTGGCGGCCGCCTGCACCTGCAGCTCGTTGACGCGGTCGGCGATCGCGCGGGCGTCGTCGGCGGTCTGCCAGCGGTCGCTGGGGATGAAGGGGTCGATGACCGTCCCGACGCCGAGCTGGGCGGCGGCGGCGAACGCGCGCTCGGGCTCGGTCGAGTCGATGACCGGCGCGTGGGCGGAGGGGGCGGTGACGCCCGAGGCGGCGAAGGCCTTCTCGAGCTCGTCGGCGCGGGCGACGAAGTCGTAGGGCTCGACCTTGGTGAAGCCGATCTCGGCGACGCGGGCGACGGCGCCCTGCAGGTCGGCCGAGATGGCGTCCCTGACCGTGTAGAGCTGGACGGAGGGTGACGAGGTCATGGCGAACTCCTTTGTCGTGGTGGATCTCGTGGTGGCCGGAGGGCCGGAGGGGAAGATCGAGGGCGTGCACGTCAACTCTGTCACTTCTGTCGACCCATGACAAAAGGTTCCCGACGATCGACAGGACGGATGTCGGGATCGAGGAGGCGTGGCCCGGGCGTCCACCCGCCGCTCGGCCGGTGGGCTCGTGCCTCGAGGCCGGAGGCCCCCCGTTCTGGGCGACGGACCGTTTCGTCGGGTTCTGCCCGTTACGATGCCGTTCTGCCCGCCCATCGCGCAGGCACGATCCCCGCCGACCGTCACCGGGTCCGCGTCGTGCCCGCGTCGACCGAGAGGACTCCGCGTGACCGACGACCGCGACCGCCCCGCCAGCCGCGCCGAGAGCCGCGCCGAGAGCCGCGCCGCCAGCCGCACCGGCCGTCGTGCGGCGGAGACCTCGGGCCGAGGCGTCGCCCGTCACGGGCGCCTCCGGGCCACGGGCCCGCTGGGCACGATCGGCAGGGTCGTCGCCGGCGCCCTGGCCGTGGTGCTCGTGAGCGGGGCGTCCGTGGGGGCCATCGCGGCCTACCAGGTGCGCTCGGACCTCGGCTCGGGCGTCGCGCTCCCCGCGGCGAAGGGCAAGACCCCGATCGTCGCGTCGCCGCCGTCCGTCGACGCCTACCCGGGCGGCTTCAACGTGCTCGTCGTCGGCACCGACAACGACGCGGCACAGGACGAGGGCGCCTTCGGCAAGCGAGACGCCACCCTCAACGACGTCAACATCCTCCTGCACGTCTCGGCCGACCACTCGAACGCGACCGCGGTCAGCATCCCGCGCGACATGGTGGTCCCGATCCCTGCCTGCGCGAAGGAGGACGGCAGCGGCTACTACTCGGCCATGTCCGCCCGGCCGATGAACGAGGCGTACTCGTACGGCGGCCTCAGCTGCGTCGTGTCGACCGTGTCCGAGCTGACCGGCCTCGACATCCCCTTCGCGGGCATGATCTCGTTCAACGGCGTCATCGAGATGTCGAACGCCGTCGGCGGCGTCCCCGTCTGCGCCGCGACCCCGATCAAGGACCGCTACACCGGCCTCGACATCCAGGCCGGCGAGACGGTGCTGCAGGGCGAGCAGGCGCTGCAGTTCCTCCGCACGCGCCACGGCGTCGGCGACGGCTCCGACCTCGGCCGCATCAGCAGCCAGCAGGTCTACCTGTCGTCGCTGCTGCGCACGGTCAAGAGCGCCGACACCCTCACGAACCCGACCAAGCTCTACTCGCTCGCCCGGGCGGCGGCGAGCAACATGACCCTCTCCGAGCAGCTCACCGACCTCGGCACCATGGTGCAGATCGGCTCGGCGCTGCGCGACCTCCCGCTCGACCAGGTGAACTTCGTCCAGTACCCCGGCACGACCGAGGGCACCGGCGTCTACGCCGGCAAGGTGCAGCCGATCACCTCGGTCGCGACGAAGCTGTTCGACGCGATCCGGGCCGACCAGCCGTTCACCCTCGAGGCCGGCAGCGAGGGGCTCGGCGCCGCGTCCGCCGCCGCGGGCGACGCGGCTGCGGGCGACGCGGCTGCGGGCGACGTCGCAGGAGGAGCCTCCGCGGCTCCCGAGACTCCCGCCGCCTCCGCGTCCGGGACGCCCGCTCCGACGACGCCGGCGACCGGCACTCCGACCGACCCTGCCGTGGCCCCTGCCGGCCCGGAGGTCATCTCCGGCCTCACGGGCCAGTCGGCGGCCGAGCAGACCTGCTCGGTCGGGTTCCTGCAGAAGTAGTCCTGCCGACGGTGCCTGCGAGGCGACCCGCAGGGCGGCTGAGAGGGCGCCCCGGCGAGTAACCAGCTCGCCGGGACGACCGGGGATCCCCGCGCGGGCGCCCGAACGCGCCGCGGGGGGCCCTGCGGTGCCGGGATCAGGGGTTCGGCACCGCAGGGGGTGTGACGTCGACGTCGTCGTCGACAGAGGTGCCTCCGGTCGGTGCCGCGTCGGGGAGCGGCACAGCGTCGGGACGTGCGTCGGAGGTCTGGGTCGGCGCTGTCCGAGGGGAGCCGCCGCGTCCGGGGACGCCCCGTGCTGTCGGGTGGTGCACGACTCCGCCGTCTCCGGCGCCAGGGGTACTCTATGAGTCGGCATATAGGTGGACAAGGCCGCGACGCCCCCCGAAAGGGGGATCTACGGGTGAAACACGGGTGACCCGGCCAGGCCGTCGTCCCGCGGAGGCGCGGCTCGGCCCGTCGAGGAGGCGCGGTTCGGCAGATCGCGTCCGGCCCGCTATGATCGTGGGTGCGCCGTCACGTCCCGCACGAGACTGCGCATGGAGCCGTCGCATAGTTCGGCCTAGTGCACCACCCTGCTAAGGTGGAGTTCCCTTTGTGGGAACCGTGGGTTCAAATCCCACCGGCTCCGCGGGGCCCCGTCGCGTTGTGATCTCGCCAGATCGATGCACGGGGCCTTCTTCTTTTCCCGCGGCTCTCCTCGCCCTCCTCGAGGACGCTCAGCCGCATGTCCTGCAGACGGTCGACGCCGCCGCAGCCGCGGTCGCCGTCGCACCTGCAGCCGCGGTCGCCGTCAGCCGGCGCCGCCGCATCCGCAGCCGCGGCCGCGGTCGCGACCCCGGACGTGTCGGCGGCGCGTGCCAAGCTGGGCGCATGACACGAGGTCGGCTGCGGGTGCTGCTCGGCGCCGCTCCCGGCGTCGGCAAGACCTTCACGATGCTCGAGGAGGGCGCGAGGCTGCGCGACGAGGGCAAGGACGTCGTGGTGGCCGTGGTCGAGACCCACGGCAGGGCAGCCACCGCCGCCCGGCTGGGCGACCTCGAGGTGGTGCCGCGCGAGCGACACGTGCACCGCGGGGTCGAGCTCGACGAGATGGACCTGGAGGCGGTGCTCGCCCGGGCGCCGCAGGTCGCGCTCGTCGACGAGCTCGCGCACAGCAACGTCCCGGGCTCCCGGCACGACAAGCGCTGGCGCGACGTGCAGGCCCTGCTCGACGCCGGCATCTCGGTCGTGTCGACCGTCAACGTGCAGCACGTCGAGTCGCTGGCCGACGTCGTCGAGCAGATCACCGGCGCGGCGCAGCGCGAGACCGTGCCCGACGCGGTGCTGCGCGCGGCCGACCAGATCGAGGTCGTCGACCTGGCGCCGCAGGCGCTCCGCGACCGGCTCGCGGCCGGCGACGTCTACCCGGCCGCCCGGGTCGACGCGGCGCTCTCCCACTACTTCCGGCTCGGCAACCTCACGGCGCTGCGCGAGCTCGCCCTGCTGTGGCTCGCCGACGAGGTCGACAGCGCCCTCCGCGCGTACCGCGTCGAGCACGGCATCGACGCCGCGTGGGAGGCGCGCGAGCGCGTGGTCGTGGCCCTCACGGGAGGCGCGGAGGGCGAGACGCTGATCCGTCGCGCCGCGCGCATCGCGGCCCGCAGCGCCGGGGGCGAGCTGATCGCCGTGCACGTCAGCACCCCCGACGGCCTCCGGCAGGGCGCGCCGGGCGCGCTCGCCGCCCAGCGCGCCCTCGTCGAGAAGCTCGGCGGCAGCTACCACCAGGTCGTCGGCTCGGACGTGCCGAGGGCGCTGGTCGACTTCGCCAAGGGGGCCGACGCCTCCCAGCTCGTGATCGGCGTCAGCCGACGCGGCCGGCTCGGGTCGCTCGTCACGGGGCCCGGCATCGGCGCGACAGTGGTCCGCGAGTCAGGCCAGCTCGACGTGCACATCGTCACGCACTCGGCCGCGGGCCGGGGCTGGTCGTTGCCCAAGCTCGGCGGGGCGCTCTCGCGCTCGCGGGTCGTCACGGGCTTCGTGCTCGCAGCCGTCGTCGGGCCGTTGCTCACCTGGCTGCTCGCCGGTCACCGCACAGAAGACGGGATCGCCGGCACTGTGCTGCTGTTCCAGCTGCTCGTCGTCGTCGTCGCGGTGACCGGCGGCGTCTGGCCGGCGCTCTTCGCCGCGCTGCTGTCGGGCGTGACGCTCGACCTCTTCTTCATCGCGCCGGTCTACGAGCTCACCATCGCCGAGCCGCTGCACCTCGTCGCGCTCGTGCTCTACGTGCTCAACGCCGCCATCGTCAGCTGGGTCGTCGACCAGGCGGCACGGCGCAGCCGCTCGGCGGCCCGGGCCCTCGCCGAGACCGAGCTGCTCGCGACCGTGTCGGGCAGCGTCCTGCGGGGGCAGGACGCGCTGCAGGCGCTCGTCGCGCGCACCCGCGAGGCGTTCGGGCTGAGGCGGGTGCGGGTGCTGTCGGGCGACGAGG
>NZ_CAUPYL010000119.1:0-7969 GCF_963515265.1 uncultured Frigoribacterium sp. | reverse complement strand
GGCCTGCCGCCGCCCTCGCGGGGGCGACGGCCATGCTCGACCTGTCCGACGGCCTCGCCCTCGACGCCTCCCGGCTGGCCCGCGCCTCCGGGGTCGTGCTCGACCTCGAGTCCGCGGCCCTGGGAGCCGACCCGCACGCTGCCCTCGCCGGGGGAGAGGACCACTCGCTGCTCGCGACGTTCCCGCCCGGCGCGGACCTCCCCGGCGGGTTCCGCCGGCTCGGCACGGTCCGCGACGTCGGGGGAGGGGCCCCCCGCGTCGCCGTCGACGGCCGCGACCTCGGCGAGCCCGGCGGCTGGGACCCCTACCGCCTCTGGACCGGCCAGCAGGGCTGACCTGCCCGGTCGCTGCCCCTCGTGCCCCGCCGCGTCCGCCCGCGGCCCCGACGATGTTCTCTGCCCCGTAATGTGAGAGTGATCCGGCCCGAGGAGTGCCCGGGGCCAGCCTGCGGCGGCCCTGCCGAGGCGGATCTGTCTCGCCTCGACATCCTGCGGGCCCCTCGGCAGCAGCCGCACCCGCAGTCCCACCCGCTGCTCAGGCGTCGCGCGTCGCGAACCAGACCGTCGTGTCGCCGTACGACTTGCGGGCGTCGAGCGTGAGCCCGTCGGGCCAGCCGGGCTCCCCGTCGCGGGAGGCGCGCTCGACGACGACCAGCGCCTCCTCGGCCAGCGACGGCAGCAGCGCCTCGAGGTCGGCGGCCAGCTCGGCCGCGGACAGCTCGTAGGGCGGGTCGAAGAAGACCAGGTCGACGAGTCCGGCGCCGCCGCCGAGGTACGACCGGACCGGCTGGGCGACGACGTCGACCCGGGGTGCCTTCCCGGCGGGTGCCCGGCCCACGACGGCGTCGACGTTCTTCCGCAGCGCCTTCGCCGCGGCCGGCGCCTTCTCGACGAGCACGACCGAGGCGGCCCCCCGCGACGCTGCCTCGAGTCCGAGCCCGCCGGTGCCGGCGTAGAGGTCGAGCACGCGGCGTCCGGCGATCTCGTCCCGCGCGTCGAGCGACGAGAACAGCGCCTCGCGCACCCGGTCGCTCGTGGGTCGGGTGCCCGTCTTCGGCACGGCCAGGGTCAGGTTGTCGGCGAAGCCGGAGATGATGCGGGACACGACCCCATCCTGGTCCATCGCCGCGGTCGTTCGAGCAAGTCGACAACGCGGCCCCGAGGAGGCGCGCGACCGGTCGTGGGACCCGCACAAGCGAGTTGTCGGCGGTCGCCCCTGCGGGCACGATCGCTCCCATGACCAGCGTCGATCGTACTGTCAGGCCCTCCTTCACCAAGTCGCTCTTCGCGGGGCGGATCGCGTCCGAGCTGGCGTTCCCCTACCCGCACATGTCGACGGCCGAGGCTGCCAGGGTCGAGACGGTCTCGGCGTCGGCCCGGGAGGTGCTGGCCGACTACGACCCGCTGCGGGCCGAGCGCGAGGGCTGGATCGGCGACGACACGGTGCGGGCGCTCGGCGAGCGAGGGCTGATGGGCCTGTTCGTCTCCGAGGAGTACGGCGGGCTCGGCCTCAGCCAGAGCGCCTACTGCCGCGTCTACGAGGAGTTCGGGCGGGTGGACGGCACCCTCGCCACCGTGATGGGCGTGCACCAGTCGATCGGCACGAAGCCGCTGCACCTCTTCGGCACGGACGACCAGAAGGCCCGCTGGCTGCCCGACCTGGCGAGCGGACGCAAGCTCGCGGCCTTCGTCCTCACCGAGCCGAACGTGGGCAGCGACGCCTACGCCCTCGAGACCCGGGCCGAGCGGCAGGCCGACGGGAGCTGGCTGCTGAACGGCGAGAAGCGCTGGATCGGCAACGGCGACAAGGACGTCCTGACGGTCTTCGCGCAGAGCGACCTCGGGCACGTGGCCCTGATCGTCGAGAAGGGCACGGACGGGCTCAGCACGGGCCCCCGCTTCGAGACCCACGGCCTCAAGGCCAACCACCTCCAGCGCGTGCACTTCAAGGACGTGCGGGTGCCCGCGGAGAACCTGCTCGGCGAGCCGGGCGACGGCTTCCGCATCGCGGTGAACACGCTGAACAACGGTCGCATGTCGATGGGCACGGCGATCGCGGGCGGCATGAAGCGGTTCCTCGAGCTGAGCCTCGAGCACACGGAGGCGCGCCACCAGTTCGGCAGGCCGCTCGCCGACTTCGAGATGGTCGGCGACAAGCTCGCGTGGATGACGCAGCAGATCTACGGCGTCGAGTCGATGTCGTACCTGACCACCGGTCTCGTCGACCGCGGCGACACCGACTTCGCGCTCGAGTCGGCCATGACCAAGGTGACCGCCAGCGACACCGGCTGGTACGCCCTCAACCGCGCGGTGCAGCTGCACGGCGGCGAGGCCTACATGGAGGGGCACCCGCTGTCGAAGGCCCTGCGCGACTTCCGCATCTTCCCGATCTTCGAGGGCGCGAACGACGTCCTCCGCGCCTTCGTCGCCCTCAACGGACTCAAGGCCCTCAGCGAGGAGCTGCCCGACGTGGCCTCCCTCAGCATCGGCGACCCCGGCCGGGCGATGGGCGTGCTGGCGCCGTACGTGGCAGGTCGCGTGCAGCGTCGCATCAGGCCCGAGCGGCCGGTGGGCGTGCACCCGCAGCTCGCGCGCGCCGCGGCCCAGGTGGGCGAGCAGGTCTCCCAGCTGCGCGAGCGGGCCGAGGGCGCCCTCCGCAAGCACGGCAAGCGGGTGCAGGAGGCCCAGCTCGTGCAGAAGCGCCTCGCCGACGCGGCGTCCGGCATCTACGCGCAGACGGCCGTGCTGTCACGGGCCTCGGTCGCCCTCGAGGAGGCGCGGGCCGACTCCGACGCTGAGCGCCACCTGGCGATCGGGTTCTGCAAGCAGTCCGCACGGCAGGTCGCGCGGCAGCTCCGGGCCCTCGAGGTGAACGACGACCGGCACGTGACCGCGCTCGCGGCGTCGACCCGCGCCTCCGGCGGCTACTCGTTCCGGCTCTGAGGCGCTGGGTCGGGCCCGGCCCTGTCGGGGGCGCGCAGTAGCGTGGGGACGTGCCCGCGCCCCTGCCCGACCCGTCGCCGCTCGACGCCGCGCTCTCCGGCGCCCTGGGCGGCCGCACGGCCCAGGCGATGCAGAAGGCGTTCGGGCTGCGGACCGTCGGCGACCTCCTGTCCCACTACCCGCGGCGCTACGCCCGGCGCGGCGAGCTGACGGCGCTCGACTCGCTGCCGCTCGGCGAGTCCGTGACGATCGTCGCCGAGGTCCTCGACGTGCGCGAGCGCACCATGCGGGCCCGTCGGGGGTCGATCCTCGAGGTGCGCATCGGCGACGGCGAGGGCATCCTCACCCTGACGTTCTTCAACCAGGCCTGGCGCTCGCGCGACCTCGTGCCCGGGGCGCGCGGCATCTTCGCGGGCAAGGTGGGCGACTACCGCGGCCTGCGGCAGCTGGCGCACCCCGACTACGAGCTGTTCGACGCGTCGCACGAGGCCGTGGCCGGGGTCGGCGACGCCGAGGCGCAGGCCTTCGCGCGGCAGCCGATCCCGATCTACCCGGCCAGCGCCTCCGTGGCGTCGTGGCAGGTGCAGAAGTCGGTCGAGGTGGTGCTCGACACGCTGCCGCCTCTCGACGACCCCGTGCCGGCGTCGGTCCGGGCCGAGCTTGAGCTCGTGCCGCTCCGCGAGGCGCTCGAGCTGGTGCACCGGCCCGAGAAGGACAGGGACCACCTGAGGGGCCGCGACGCCCTGCGGTTCCAGGAGGCGTTCGTGCTGCAGAGCGCGCTGCTGCAGCAGCGTGCCCTTCTGCGCACGACGAAGGCGACGGCTCGCTCGGCGAGGCCGGGCGGCCTGCTCGAGCGCCTCGACGCGGCGCTGCCCTTCGAGCGCACCGCCGACCAAGTCCTGGTGGGCTCCGAGATCGACCGCGACCTCGCGGCCGACGTCCCGATGAACCGCCTGGTGCAGGGCGAGGTCGGCTCGGGCAAGACCCTCGTGGCCCTGCGCGCGATGCTGGCGGTCGCCGAGAGCGGCGGCCAGTCGGCGCTGCTCGCCCCGACCGAGGTGCTCGCGGGGCAGCACCTCCGCTCGATCGTGCGGTCGCTCGGCCCCGACCTCGCCGCCGAGCTGCGCCCCGTGCTGCTGACCGGGCAGATGAGCACCGCCGAGCGTCGCAAGGCCACCCTCGCGGTGGTGAGCGGGCAGTCCCGGATCGTCGTCGGCACCCACGCGCTGATCAGCGACGCGGTCGAGTTCTGGGACCTCGGGCTCGTCGTCGTCGACGAGCAGCACCGCTTCGGCGTCGAGCAGCGCGAGGCCCTCCGCCGCAAGGGCGCCGCCCCGCCGCACGTGCTCGTGCTCACCGCGACGCCCATCCCCCGCACGGTCGCGATGACCGTCTTCGGCGACCTCGACGTGTCGACGATCACCGAGCTGCCGGCCGGCCGGCAGCCGATCGAGTCGTTCGTCGTGCCCCTCGCCGACCGGCCCGGCTGGGCCGACCGCATCTGGCAGCGCTCCGCAGAGGAGATCGCGAAGGGGCGCCAGGTCTTCGTCGTCTGCCCCGCCATCGACGCCGCGACGGTCGAGCAGGGCGAGCCGGCCGCCGGGGCCGAGGGCGGGGGACCGGAGGCAGGCAGGGCAGGCTCCGCCGCGGCCGACGAGACCGCAGGAGGCGCGCCTCCTGCCCCCGAGCGCGCCAGCGTCGAGGCCGTCACGGCTCTCGCCCGCTCGTTGCCCGTGCTCGCTGGCGCCCGGGTCGAGCCGCTGCACGGTCGCATGTCGGCCGACGAGAAGGACGACGTCATGCAGCGCTTCGCCCGGGGCGAGATCGACCTGCTGGTGGCGACCACGGTGATCGAGGTCGGCGTCGACGTCCCCAACGCCTCCACGATGGTGGTGCTCGACGCCGACCGGTTCGGCATCTCGCAGCTGCACCAGCTGCGCGGCCGGGTCGGCCGGGGCGGCCATCCGGGCCTCTGCCTCCTGGTGACGCACGCGCCCGTCGACTCGACGGCACGCGAGCGCGTCGACGCCGTCGCCGCCACCCTCGACGGGTTCGAGCTCGCCCAGGTCGACCTCGAGCTGCGGCGCGAGGGCGACGTGCTCAGCAGCCTCCAGTCGGGCGGCCGGTCGTCGCTGCGCCTGCTGCGGGTGACGACCGACGGCGACCTGATCGGCACCGCCCGCGAGCACGCCGCCGAGCTGCTCGAGGCCGACCCGTCGCTGGGGGAGCACCCCGCGCTCGCCGCGGCCATCGCGCGCCGGCTCGACGACTCGAGCCGCGACTTCATGGCGGCGGGCTGAGGGTCTCTGCCGAGCCACCGGCTAGGGTGACGGGATGAGCAGGATCGCCGTCGTCCCGGGGTCGTTCGACCCGGTCACCCTCGGCCACGTCGACGTCATCGCCAGGGCTGCGGGCATCTTCGACGAGGTCCACGTCCTGGTCGTGCACAACCCCGACAAGACGGCCCTCCTGCCTCTGCCGAAGCGGGTGTCGCTGCTCGAGCGGTCCCTCCGCGACGCGGGCCTGCCGGGCACCGTGTCGGTGCACAGCTGGAGCGTCGGGCTGCTGGTCGACTACTGCACCGAGGTCGGCGCGTCCGTCCTCGTCAAGGGCATCCGCTCCCAGGTCGACGTGGCCTACGAGACGCCGATGGCCATCATGAACCGCAGCCTGGCCGGCGTCGAGACGGTGTTCCTGCTGCCCGACCCGGCCCACGCCCACGTCTCGAGCTCGCTCGTGCGCCAGGTCGCGTCGCTCGGCGGCGACGTGCGGCCCTACGTCCCGACGGCCGTCGCCGACTACCTCGCGACGAGCTGACCGACCCGGCCCACCCCGCGCCCCTGGCCCACCGACCCACCTCCGCCGCACCGCACTCCGAACACGACACGACGCACCACGGACCGATCCAGATCACGCCCGGCACCCGAGAGACGACGACGATGACGACGACCACGACCAGCACCCCCGGCAGCGACGCTCGACGCGACCGCCGCAGGCCCGAGGCCGCGGTCGCGGGCCCGCCGATGTCGCTCGACGAGGTGCAGCAGAAGGCGCGCGGCATCCTCGAGGCCGTGGCCACGGTGATCGACGGCAAGGACGGGGCCATCAGCACGGCGCTCACCGTCCTGCTGGCCGAGGGGCACCTCCTGATCGAGGACGTCCCCGGAGTCGGCAAGACGCAGCTCGCCCGGGCGCTCGCCAAGGCGGTCGACGCCACCGTCACGCGCATCCAGTTCACCCCCGACCTGCTGCCGAGCGACATCACGGGCGTCTCGGTCTACGACCGGGAGCGGGGCGGCTTCCAGTTCGTCCCTGGCCCCGTCTTCGCGAACGTCGTCATCGGCGACGAGATCAACCGGGCGTCCCCGAAGACGCAGTCGGCCCTGCTGGAGAGCCTGGAGGAGCGGCAGGTCACCGTCGACGGCATCACGCACCCCCTGCCGCAGCCGTTCCTCGTCGTCGCGACGCAGAACCCGGTCGAGATGGAGGGCACCTACGCGCTGCCCGAGGCGCAGCGCGACCGCTTCATGGCCCGCATCTCGCTCGGCTACCCCGACGCCGAGAGCGAGCTGCGCATGCTCCGCCAGCGCGAGCGGACGAGTCCCCTCGACGTGCTGCAGCCCCTCGTCTCGCTCGACGACCTGACCCGCATGATCGCCGCCGTCCGCGACGTCTTCGCCGCCGAGGCGGTCGAGCGGTACGCGGTCCGCATCGTGCAGGCGACCCGGGTGCACCCCGACGTCCGGCTCGGGGCGAGCCCCCGCGCCACGCTCCAGCTGATGCGCGCCGCGAAGTCGTGGGCGGCGCTGAACGGCCGCTCGTTCGTGGTCCCCGACGACGTGGACGCCCTCAGCGGGCCCGTCCTCGGGCACCGGATCATCCTCGCGGGCCGTGCCGGGGCAGGGGCGGTCACCGCGGCGTACGACCTCGTCGCCGACGTGGTCGAGGCGACCGACGTGCCGCTCGGCGACCCCGCCGACGCGCGCTGACCGTGGCGCTCGGGCAGGCGCCGCGCCCTACGGCGCGGGGAGCGGGCGTGGTCGCCGCCGGCGTCGTCGTCGTCGTGTCCGGCGTGCTGCTCGACGCGACGCCCCTCGTCTTCGCGGGGCTCGTGCTCGTGCTCCTGGTCGTCGTGGTGCTCGTCTCCCTCGTCGTCCGCCGCCCCGACCTCGACGTGGCGCGGCGATTCAGCCCCGGCCGCGGCGTCGCCGGGTGGTCGGTCGTCGAGACGCTCTCGCTCACGCCCCGGGGGAGGAGCCAGGTCGTGGTGCTGCGCGAGGGCCTGCCGTGGAGGGGCGGGCCGTCCGCGGAGTCCGCGACCGTCGCGCTCGAGCCGGGTCGCACCTCCACCGCCGTGTTCCGCCACGTCGACCTCGTCCGCGGCCGACACCGGGTGGGCCCGCTGACCGTGGACCTCGTCGAGTCGTTCGGCGTCGGGCGGCGCCGGACGACGGTCCCCGGCACGCACGAGCTCGTCGTCGTGCCCGAGGTGCTCGACCTCGGGCTCGCACGCGAGTCGCGGGCCCTCGGCGACGGGGCCCGCCGCCAGCGCGGGCAGAGCCTCACGGGCGCCGAGGACGACCCCGTCACCCGCGAGTACCGTCGTGGCGACCCGATGCGCCGCGTGCACTGGAAGGCCTCCGCGCGGCACGACGACCTGATGGTGCGCCAGGAGGAACAGCACGGCCTGCCGCACGTGCGCCTCGTCCTCCCCACCTCGCTCGGGTCGTGGGACGACGCGACGACGGGTCCGGGAGGCGCGGGCCGGCACAGCGACGCGTTCGAGTGGGCGCTGTCGGTCGTCGCCACGCTCGCGGTCGAGTGGGGCCACGCGGGGTCAGTCGCCCTGCTCACGACGCCGGACGGCGACCTCGTCGCCCGGCACGACCCCGAGACCACGACCGCCTTCCTCGACGCGCTCGCCGACGTCGTCCTCGACGACCCGGCCGGGCCGCCCGCACCGCCCGCCGCGGCTCGGGAGCCGGTCGTCGCCGTCGTGTCCAGCCTCCGGCGCCGCGACCTCGACG
>NZ_CAUPYL010000118.1:0-8036 GCF_963515265.1 uncultured Frigoribacterium sp. | reverse complement strand
CCGCTACGGTGGGCGCATGCCGAACCTGCTGCACCTCGACTCGTCCGCCGACACGGCGACCAGCCGGTCGCGCGCGATCACCGCCTCCTTCGCCGACGCCTGGCGGTCGCTCGGCGACGACCACACGGTGACGCGCCGCGACCTGCACGTCGACCAGCCGCCGCACCTCAGCGACCCGGCCCTGCACTGGCCCGCGCGGCTGCGGCTCCCCGGCGCCGCCCCCGACCCTGCCGCCGAGGCCCTCCAGGCCGAGCTGATCGCCGAGCTGACGGCCGCCGACGTGGTCGTCGTCGGCGCCCCGCTCTACAACTACACGGTGCCGTCGACGCTCAAGGCCTGGCTCGACAACGTGCACCTGCCCGGGGTCACCGCGCCCTTCGACGGCGACGACCAGCAGCCGATGCTCGGCCGTCCGCTGCTGATCGCGACCAGCCGGGGCGGTTCGTACGACGCCGGCTCGCCGACCGAGGGCTGGGACCACGCGGTGCCGGTGCTCGAGCAGATCCTGGGGTCGACGCTCGGCATGGTCGTCGAGGTGATCGCGGTGAACCTCACGCTGAGCGGGCAGATCGCGATGCCCGACGGGGCGCGCGAGCGAGCCGAGCGCGAGCTGGCCGAGGCGCTCGCGGCGGCGGCCGACGCCGCGCGCCGACTCGGGTGAACGGCCGTGCCGGCCGCCTCGGTCGCCGCGCGCAGATCGTCGCGGCCCGGGTGCTCGGCTACCTCTCGGCGGTGCTCGCCGTCGTCGGCGTCGTGACGCTCGCCAAGGGCAGCCCCGGCGTGGGCGGCCTGCTGTTGCTCGCCGCCTTCGTGCTCGTCGCGATCGCGTACGCCTTCGTCCGCAGTGTGAACCGTCGCACTGTGGACCGGCGCAGCCTGGACCGGCGCCGCCCGGACCAGCCCAGCTCGCGGCGCAGCTCCCGTCTCAGGCGGCCCGGGCGATGAGTCCGCGGCCGTAGTTGAGGCGCGACTGGGCCTCGAACAGCTGCGCCTGGCCGTCGGGCAGCGCTGGCTCGAAGCTCTGGTGGGTGAACGAGCCGTTCGTCGCGGTGAACTGGACGAAGCCCGAGCGGCGGTCCGCCTTGACGAAGAAGAACGCGATGGCCCCCAGGCCGATGATCGTCCAGAAGAACAGCACGAGCAGCACGACGCCGAGGGCGATCGCCCAGCCCGGCGTGTAGCGGTCGGTCCGGGACATGTCCTGGACGAAGAGCTGCGTGCCCGCGAGCGGACGCGTGCCCGACGGGGTCACGAGCTCGTGCTCGGTCAGGGTGATGTCGCCGTACTGGACCAGTGCACGGGGAGGCGTGGGCCGGCGGGGCGGGACAGGGACGAGCTCGCTCGACATGAGGGCCTCTCGACGTCGGTGGTGAGGTCCCAGGATGGCGGTCTCGCGGGCCGGGTGCCAACCCCCTCGCGGGGGAGGAGCTCCGGGGCGGCGATCGGGCACGCTGCCGGGCGCGCTGTCGGCGGCAGCGCCTAGGGTCGGACCATGCACAGTCGCACCCTGGGCCGCACCGGCCGCGAAACATCCGTCATCGGCCTCGGCACCTGGCAGCTCGGCGCCGACTGGGGCGACGTCAGCGAGAGCGACGCGCTCGAGGTGCTGGGCGCCTCCGTCGAGTCGGGCGTCACGTTCTTCGACACCGCCGACGTCTACGGCGACGGCCGCAGCGAGAAGGTCATCAGCACGTTCCGCGCGGCGAACCCCGACGTCCCGCTGACCGTCGCCACCAAGATGGGCCGCCGCCTCGACCAGGTGCCCTCGAACTACGTGCGCGAGAACTTCATCGCCTGGACCGACCGCTCGCGTCGCAACCTCGGCGTCGACACCCTCGACCTGGTCCAGCTGCACTGCCCGCCGTCCGCCGTGTACGACGACGACGCCGTGTACGACGCGCTCGACGAGCTCGTGCAGAACGGGGCCATCGCCTCCTACGGGGTGTCCGTCGAGGAGGCGCAGCAGGCGCTGACCGCGATCGCCCGCCCCGGCGTCGCGACCGTCCAGATCATCCTCAACGCGTTCCGGCTCAAGCCGCTCGACGAGGTCCTCCCGGCGGCTCAGCGGGCCGGGGTCGGCATCATCGCGCGCGTGCCGCTCGCCAGCGGGCTGCTCTCGGGCAAGTACACGGCCGAGACGACGTTCGCCGAGAACGACCACCGCACCTTCAACCGCCACGGCGAGGCCTTCGACCAGGGCGAGACCTTCAGCGGCGTCGACTTCGAGCAGGGCGTCCGCGCCGCGCAGGAGTTCGCGGCGGCCGTGCCCGACGGCGTCACCGTGCCCCAGGCGGCGCTCGCGTGGATCGTCGACCAGCCGGGCGTCAGCACCGTCATCCCGGGGGCACGCAACGTCGAGCAGGCGAAGGCCAACGCGGCGGCCGGCGACGTCGAGCTCGAGGAGGGCCTCGACTCCGAGGTCGTCCGCATCTACGACGAGTACTTCCGCGCCGCGGTCCACCCCCGCTGGTGACCTCGCGAGAGGCCCGAGATCGACCGCGGCGCACACGCCGACGTCGATCTCAGGCCCCTCGCGTGCCCGGCCGGGCCGCGGTCGGGCGGCGGTCGGGTCCGGCCGTGCTCGCGCCGGGGTACAGCGACCTGACCAGCCGGGCAGCCGCCCGGGCGTAGACCGGGGTCATGGCCGACAACATGTACACGCCCCAGAACCCCATCGAGCAGTACCCGCAGCCTCCCTTCGAGCCACAGCAGCAGTCCGCGCCCGGCGACGTGCACGCGATGAAGCCCGAGCCCGACCACGGCGAGACCAGCTACGTCGGCAGCGGCCGGCTGGCCGGTCGCAAGGCGCTCGTCACCGGTGCCGACAGCGGCATCGGCCGTGCGACCGCCATCGCCTACGCCCGTGAGGGCGCCGACGTCGCGCTCAGCTACCTCGCCGAGGAGCAGGCCCAGGCCGAGCAGGTCGCCCAGCTCGTCCGCGACGCCGGCCGCACCGCGGTGCTGCTGCCCGGCGACCTCCAGGACGAGCAGACCAACGCCGAGGTCGTCGAGAAGACGGTCGCGGAGCTCGGCGGGCTCGACATCCTCGCGATCATCGCCGGCGTCATGCCGACCGTCGACAGCATCGACGACTTCGAGACGAAGACGCTCGACCACGTCCTGAAGGCCAACATCTACCCGCTGTTCTGGCTGACGAAGGCGGCGTCGCCGCACCTGAAGCCCGGTGCGTCGATCCTCACCTGCTCGTCGATCCAGGGCTTCCAGCCGTCGCCCTCGCTCGCCGAGTACGCCGTCTCGAAGGCCGGCATCGCCAACTGGACCCGTGCCATGGCCCAGCAGCTCGCCGAGCGCGGCATCCGCGTCAACGGCGTCGCCCCCGGCCCCGTCTGGACCCCGCTGCAGCCCGCGTTCGTGCCGAACGAGAAGATCGAGACGTTCGGGTCGGAGGCCGCCTACGGCCGTCCCGGACAGCCCGTCGAGCTCGCCCCGTCGTTCGTGTTCCTCGCGAGCCAGGAGTCCAGCTACATCAGCGGCGAGACCATCGCGGTGACCGGCGGCACGCCGATCCACTGAGCCGCGCCTCCTGCGGTCGTCGACGGCCCGTCCCGCTGCTGCGGGGCGGGCCGTCGGTCGTGGCCGGAGTGCGGGGCGGGCCGTCCGCCGTCCCCGGGGCTGGGGTCGGGTCGACGTGCCGCAATGCGAGACGGATCCTCCTTCGCGCGACCGCGTTGCCGCCTCCTTCCGTCCTCCGGCTCAGGATCACTCTCAAATTTGAGAGTGTTCCGCGTCCGCGTCCGCGTCCGCGTCTGCGTCCGCAACCGCGTCCGGGCTTCGGCCCAGCCTCTGCCCGGGCCAGCACCCGGTGCGACTAAGCCCAGCGCGTGCCCTCGCCCGCGAGCACGGCCCGGTACCCCTCACGGAACGTCGGGTAGGCGAACGTGAAGCCCGTCCCGCGCAGCAGCCCGTTCGACAGCCGCTTGTCGCCGCCCGCCTGCCGCCCCGCAGGAGGCGCGGGCTGCGGAGCGGGGACGCCCAGCTCCGCGGCCAGGAAGACCAGGACGTCGTCGAGCCGCGCCGGCTCGTCGTCGGTGCCGAGGTAGACCGGCCCCACCATCGCGAGCCCGGCGAGGTGGACGAGCGCGGCGGCGGCGTCGTCCCGGTGGATCCGGTTGGTGTGCGGCGACGTGCCGGGCGTCTCGGCGAGGGTCGCCGACCCGCCGCGCACCTGCTCGATCAGTCGCTCGCGCCCTGGACCGTAGATGCCCGAGAGCCGCACGAGGGTCGCGTGCGGTGCGCGGTCGCGCAGCAGCGCCTCCGCCTCGACCAGCACCGCGGCCGTGGGGGTGCCGCCGGTCGCGGGGGTCTCCTCGGTGACCAGGCCGCCGTCGTCGACGTCGTACACCGCGGTCGACGAGACGACGAGGAGGCGCGGGTCGGCCGCCGAGCGCTCGATCCCGTCGAGCACGTGCGCCAGCCCGTCGACGTACGTGGCCCGGTACTCGTCCGGGTCGCGGCTGCCCGCGGCGAGGGCGACCACGACGACCGTCGCGTCGTCGTCGATGACGGGCGCCTCGGCGCGCAGGTCGACGGCGCGGCCCTCGAGCTGCTCGGGCAGCACCTCGGGCCGGCGGCGCAGGCCCACCACGCGGTGCCCCTCGGCGGCGAACCGCAGGCCGGTCTCGGTGCCCAGGTCGCCGCAGCCGGCGATGACGATGCTCATCGATCGAGCGTACCGATGGAGGTGCGGCGCGGCCTGGGCGGGGCGCCCCGCACCTCCTGCCGGTCCCTCCCCGAAGCGGCCCGCGCCTCCTGCGCACAGCGCTCCGCGCCGACGCGGGCCGCGCCTCCCGCCGTTGCCGACCGGGAAGCTGCAGATGCCGACCGGGAAGCCGCAGGCACCGCCCGTGAAGCTGCAAATGCCGACCGGAGAGCCCGTTGTAGCGGCTTTTCCGGTCGCCGGATGCGGTCTCGAGGCCAGATTGGTCGGCACTTGCGGCCAGCAGCCAACAGCCAGCAGCCAGCAGCCAGCGGCCAGCAGCCAGCGGCCAGCAGCTGTGTCCGGGCGGGCGGGCGGCAGCGAGTTCCGGACGGGTGCGGCGGCTCAGAGCCGCTCGAGCGTCGCCGGGTCGAGCGTCCCGTCGAAGAACCGCCCGAGCGCCCGGGCGAAGCGCTCCTCGGAGGGGTCCGCCTGGGCGAACAGCGTCAGCGACGAGTGCAGCTTCATCGCGTCGACCTCGCCGAGCACGTCGACGGCGGAGGGGCCGTCAGCACCGTCGGGAAGCTCGAGCAGGGCGTCGACGCAGTCGAGGAGGCGCGGGCCGAGCACCGGGTGCGCGAGGAACGCCCGGGCGGCACCGACCGTGTCGAGGGCGAAGTGCTGCGAGGTCGCGCTGGTGCCCAGCCCCGCCACCTGCGGGAACACGAACCACATCCAGTGGCCGCGCTTGCGCCCGGCGCGCAGCTCCCGCAGCGCGTGGTCGTACGTGCCGTCCGCCTCCTGGGCGTCGACGAAGCGGTCGAGGTCGTGGCGGGAGAGCAGGTCGTCGTCGGTCATCGTCCCGGTCTACGCCCGTCGACGGGCGGTGCGTCCGACACGCGGCCTGTCGTCGCCCCTGCGAGCCCGCGACCCTCCAGGGGCTGGCGGAGCCGTCGCCGCACGAGCTAGTCTGGTCGGCTGCCCGGACCGGGCGGCGCGTCCTCGCCGCACGCCCCCGCGGCCCGAGAGACCACGATGACCTCCACCGCCGAGCCCGGCCACGAGCCCGTCCCCGAGACGCCGACGCACGCCGTCCCCGAGACGCCGACGCACGCCGTCCCCGAGACGCCGACGCACGCCGTCGTCGAGCAGATCCCCTTCCCCGCGTCCGTGTCACCTGACGCAGCAGGCGCCGCCGACTACGTCGCCGCCGTCGACCTCGAGAACGCCGTCCGGCGCGCCGCGATCGGTTCCGACGAGCTCTCGTGGGAGCCCGACGAGCAGCTCCCCCACCTGCTCGACGAGGTGCACAGCGACCACCGGCTCTTCGGCGTGCGGGAGCAGGGCCGTCTCGTCGCGGTCGGCTGGTACGAGACGCGCCGTGAGGGCGACGCCGCGACGACCGCCTGGCTCGACGTGTCGGTGCTGCCCGAGGCCCGCCGCCGCGGCCACGGCACGCTGCTGGCCGAGCACCTCGAGCAGCTCGCCCGCGCCGAGGGGCGGACGCAGGTGATCGCCTACGTGCGCTCCCGGGGCGAGGGCGAGCCGCGCCTCCTTCCCCCCACCGGCGCCGGGTCGGTGCCGCGGGGGAACGACGAGGTGCGCTTCCTGCTGGCCCGGGGCTGGGAGCTCGGCCAGGTGATGCGCTGCAGCCGGCTGCCGCTGCCCCCGGACGAGGAGGCGCTCGGCACGGTCCGCGAGCGCGCCCGGTCGGCCGCGGGCGACGCCTACCGCCTGCACACCTGGGTCGGCCGTTCGCCCGAGCGCTGGGTCGACGACCTCGCCGCGCTCGAGACGCGGATGAGCACGGACGCCCCCGCCGGCGGCCTCGACGAGCCGGAGGACGTCTGGACCGCCGAGCGCTGGCGCGACGAGGAGGAGCGCTCGATCTCCGGTCCGCGCACCCGGTTCACGGCGGTGGTCGAGCACGTCGCCTCCGGCAGGCTCGTCGGGTTCAGCCAGGTCGAGGCGCCGGCCGACCGCGCACGACCGGCGTTCCAGCAGGACACCCTCGTGCTGCGCGAGCACCGAGGGCACCGGCTCGGCTGGTTGCTCAAGGTCGCCACGACCGACCTGTTGCTCGCCGAGCGTCCCGGGCACCCCGCGGTGTTCACCTTCAACGCGGAGGAGAACCGGCCGATGCTCGACGTCAACGAGGCCGTGGGCTTCGTTCCGTTCGAGCACGAGGGGGCGTGGAGCAAGAAGCTGTGACGCCTCGACCTCGTGTCAAGGCCCTGACCGCGTCGGACCTGCCCCGCTACCGTCGAGCATGACCGGCGGGGAGGGCAGCTCCCCGCCGGTCGTCGACTCCCTGGACGTTCACGTCCGTCCGTCCGCCCCGCCCCGCCCGCCGCCGTCGATGTCGAGAGGTCCCCGCCGTGAGTCCCTTCCTGCCCCGCACCGCTGTCGTCACGGGCTCAGAGTCCGGGATCGGCCGGGCGACCGCGGTCGCCCTCGCCGAGGCGGGCCTCGACGTCGGCGTGACCTGGCTCGACGACCAGGCGGGGGCGGAGGCCACCGCCGAGGAGGTGCGTTCCCGTGGGCGCACCGCCCACGTCGCGCACCTCGACCTCGGGCAGCTCGAGAGCTGCGGGGACGTCGTGGACGACCTGGCCGAGCGGCTCGGCGGCCTCGACGTGTTCGTGAACAACGCGGGCACGGGGTCGTCCGTCCCGGTCGTGGACCTCTCGCTCGAGGAGTGGCGGCGGGTCGTCACGGTCGACCTCGACGCCGCGTTCGTCTGCCTGCAACGCGCCGCCCGGCGGATGGTCGCGGCGGGCACCGGCGGGCGCCTCATCGGCGTGACGAGCGTGCACGAGCACCAGCCGCGGGTCGGCTCGGGCGCCTACGACGCCGCGAAGCACGGGCTCGGCGGGTTGCTCAAGACGATGGCGCTCGAGCTCGGCCGGGACGGCATCACCGTCAACGCGGTCGCGCCCGGCGAGATCGCGACCCCGATGACCGGACAGGCCGACGTCGACCCCACGACGGTGGACCGGCCCGGCGTTCCGCTCGGACGTCCCGGGGACGCGCGCGAGGTCGCGGCGGTGATCGCGTTCCTCGCGTCGCCCGCGGCCGGGTACGTGACGGGCGCCTCCTGGGCCGTCGACGGGGGGATGCTGCAGATGGGGCCACAGGGCGGGTCGCACCTGGAGGGCGACGGGTGGCGGCGCGTCTGACCGCGGACTCGCGTCCTACGCCGTGAAGTCGGCGCTGATCTCGGCGTGCACCTCGATGTCGGCGGGGGCGAGGTCGAAGCCGCCACCGCCTCCTGCGGGGGACGTCGCCGCGCGGGCGAGGCCGAAGGTCGCGGCGCCGCCCGCCGCCCCGGGGCGCAGTCCGGGCTCGAAGACGGCGACGAGCACGGGCTGCGACAGGC
>NZ_CAUPYL010000117.1:0-8087 GCF_963515265.1 uncultured Frigoribacterium sp. | reverse complement strand
CGGCCCGGGCCCGCACCATCGCGACGAGCGGGGCGATGCCCGAGCCTCCCCCGATCAGCTGCACCGGCGACCGACGCGGCGCCGGTGCGCCGTCGGGCTCGGGCAGCACGGCGTGCACCGCCGAGTCGGGGTCGAACTCGGTCGGCGGCCAGACGAACCAGCCGCCGATCGGGCCGCGCACCTCGACCGGGTCGCCGACCTCGGCCGCCGAGACGAGGTACGGCGAGACCTCGCCGTCGGGGAGCTCCTCGACGGTGAGCTCGATCTGCGGTGCCCGGCCCGCGCCTCCTGCGCTCGCCCGCACGTCCGACAGCGAGGCGTCCGACGACGAGGCATCCGACGACGAGACGTCCGACAGCGAGACGTCCGACAACGAGTACGAGCGGACGGCCTGGTAGCCGTCGTCCGCGGTGAGACGGACGTCGACGTGCTGACCGGCCCGGGCCGGTCGCAGCCCCGGCACCTCGAGCACGATCGAGCGCCCGGTCGAGGTCTGCGCTGCCGCGGCGACGATCGTCGCCGGCAACCACCTGAACGGGTCATCGGGCGGCGACGCAGGCGAGGAAGCGGCCTCGCCGCCGCCCGGGGCGCTCACGCGTAGCGCTGTTCGCGCCAGGGGTCGCCGAGCGCGTGGTAGCCCATGCTCTCCCAGAAGCCACGGCGGTCGGAGGCCATCGTCTGGATGCCCTGCACCCACTTCGCGCTCTTCCAGAAGTAGAGGCCGGGCACGAAGAGCCGGGCCGGGCCGCCGTGCTCGGACCCGAGGGGCTCGCCCTCGTAGGTGTCGACGACCCACGCCTTGCCGCCGAGCAGCTCGCTGAGCGGCAGGTTCGTGGTGTAGCCGCCGTAGCTCGTCGTCATCGCGAACTCGTGCGTCGTCTCGAGGCCGTCGAAGAGGGTGTCGAGCGAGACCCCCGACCAGTGCGTGCCGAGCTTCGACCAGCTCGTGACGCAGTGGATGTCGGTCTCGATCTGCTCGTGCGGCAGCGCCTGGAAGTCGGCCCAGCTGAGCGAGCGGCTGCCCTGCTCGGTGCCGAGCTGCAGCTCCCACCGCTTGATGTTCGGGGTCGGGCCGGCCGACAGCACCGGGAAGCCCTTCTCGAGGTGCTGGCCCGGCGGGAGGCGCGGGTCGGCCTCGCGACGTCGGCCGAAGCCCGTGAAACCTGCCATGGTGCGCCTCCTCGTGGTCGACGCCAGGCTAACCGGCCCGAGCCGCGCGCGCCGGGGCGTCCCCCTCCGGACCCCCGCGCCTCCACCGCCAGCCTGCGTCCCCGCTGGGAGTTGCTCGACACGAGCCCCCACGGGAGTCGTACGGTGGACGGAGGTCAACTGCGAAAGGACCCCCACATGGCTGAGTACACCCTTCCCGATCTCCCCTACGACTACAGCGCCCTCGCGCCGCACATCAGCGCGAAGATCATGGAGCTGCACCACTCCAAGCACCACAACACCTACGTCACCGGCGCGAACACGGCCAACGCCGCCCTCGCCGAGGCCCGCGAGACCGGCGACCTGGCGAACGTGAACAAGCTCGAGAAGGACCTCGCGTTCAACCTCGGCGGCCACGTCAACCACTCGATCTTCTGGACGAACCTCACCCCCGAGACCGGCGAGCCCACCGGCGACCTGCTCGAGGCCATCGGCCGCGACTTCGGCGACCTCGAGAAGTTCAAGGCCCACTTCACCGCCACCGCGCTCGGCGTGCAGGGCTCCGGCTGGTCGGTGCTCGCCTACGACGTGATCGGTCAGCGCCTCAGCGTCTTCCAGCTCTTCGACCAGCAGGGCAACGTGCCGTTCGGCCTCGTCCCGCTGCTGATGCTCGACGTCTGGGAGCACGCCTACTACCTCGACTACCAGAACGTGCGCGCCGACTACGTCAAGGCCTTCTGGAACATCGTCAACTGGGACAACGTCGGCCAGCGCTACGCAGCCGCCACCAGCAAGACGCAGGGCCTGCTGACCTTCTAGCAGCAGCCTGTCCTCCCAGGGAGGCGCGGTGCGGGATCTCCTGCACCGCGCCTCCTTCGTGTTCTCGGTCCTCGATCTTCGGGATCCAGGAAGTCGTCGCCTCGGGCTCCTGAACCGTGCGCGACTCAGGACGATGCGTCCCCTCCTCGCGAGGATCAGGACCGATCTTCCTGAATGAGGGAGGAACAGCAGAGGCGGCGACGGGTCCGACCTCGGGATGAAAACCCGGGGCAGGAGGCGCGCGGCACCCGGCCCTGCACCTAACCTGGCGCACATGGCGGACGCGAGACGGTGGGGACGGCACGTCGTCGCGCCGGCCACCGCCCTCGTGTACTTCGTCTTCTGGGTCGCCAGCTCGTGGGGCCGCGGCGGCGTCGCCGACAACACGGTGGTCTTCGGCCTCTTCGCGATCGGGATCGCCCTCGCCTGGTGGATCCCGACCACGTCGCTCGCGCTCGTCGTGGTCGTCCCGGTGCTGCAGCTGCTCGGACTCGCCGAGGCACCGTCGCAGGACACCTGGACGGCGTACGTCGCCATCGCCCTGGTGATGGCCTTCGTCGCCGTGAAGCCGTCGCCCTGGCTCCGGCTCGCCGCGCTGCTCGTCGCCGCGGTCGCCGCCGGGCTCGCCGCCTGGCTGCTCGCCGTGCCGACGCTGACCCGGCCGCAGAGCTGGAGCACCTGGGTCGGCGCCGGCACGACGGGGCTCCGCATCGAGTTCTCCCTGCTCACCGCGGCCCTGTTCGGCGTCTTCGCCGGTGCGTGGGCGATCGGGGTCGCGTTCGCCAGCCTCCGACGGGTGCTCGTCATCCGCCAGGCCCTGGAGGCGACCGAGACCCGCTTCGAGGCGACCGACCTCGAGCTGCGGCTCGCCCAGGACAGGGCGCGGATCTCCCGCGACGTGCACGACGCCCTGGCGCACTCCCTCGCGGTCGTGGTCTCGCAGGCGCAGGGCGGGCTCGCGCTGCAGGCGACCCGCCCCGAGGTCGCGGAGGAGTCCCTCCGCACCATCGCCGAGGTCGGCCGCACGGCCCTGCTCGACGTACGGCGCCTCGTCGAGCGCATCACGCAGGACGACGACGTCACCGCTCCCCGCGAGACGCTCGCCGACGTCGACGCCCTCGTCGTCGCGATGCGCGAGGTCGGGATGGAGGTGGACGTCACGACCGAGGGAGCCCCCGGGCCCCAGGGGCCGGACGGCGCCCTCGCCCCCTCGCAGGAGCTCGCGGTCTACCGCATCGTCCAGGAGAGCCTGACGAACGCGCTGAAGCACGCGGGCACCTCGAGCCGCGTCGCGGTGCAGCTCGACTGGCGCGGCCGCGGGCTCACGCTGCAGGTCACGTCCCGGGGCCGCGGAGCCCCGCTCGTCGCGGCCCGCACCGGGGCCGACCGCGGCGCCGGCGTCCGCGGCATGACCGAGCGTGCCCGTCTGGCGGGCGGCTGGCTCACCGCGCAGCCCTCGGCGGACGGGACCGCCTTCGAGGTGACCGCGTTCGTGCCGACGACCGGCGCCTCCTCGGTCGTCTCGCCCGGCGCCTCCTCCGCCCCTGCCTCTGCCTCTGCCTCTGCCTCTGCCCCCACCGAGAGAAGCTCCTCATGACCGACTCGCCCGCCGCCGGCACCGCCAGCCCGGCCGTCATCACCGTCGCCGTCGTCGACGACCAGCCCCTCTTCGCGTCCGGCCTGCGCATGCTGATCGAGGCGCAGCCGGACCTGCGCTGCGTCGGCACCGCCGTCGACGGACGCGAAGCGCTGGCGCTGGTCGAGCGCGAGCACCCCGACGTGGTGCTGATGGACCTCCGCATGCCCGTGATGAACGGGCTCGAGGCGACGGCTCGCATCCTGGAGGGAGTCTCGCCCGACGACCTGCCCCGGGTGGTCGCGCTGACGACCATCCAGCGCGACGAGGCCGTGTTCGGGGCCCTCAAGGCCGGGGCCTACGCGTTCCTCACGAAGGACGCGACGCCCGACGAGGTGCTGACGACGATCCGTGCGGCGTGGGCGGGCGACCCGGTGCCGACCGCCGCGGCCGCGCTCGACGTCGTGCACGAGTTCGCCGTGCCGACGTCCCCGGCTCCCCGCGTCGACCCGCTCGAGCCGCTGTCGCCGCGCGAGCGCGAGATGTTCACCCTCGTCGCCCGGGGGCTCAGCAACATCGAGATCGCCGGCGAGGCCTACCTCAGCGAGGCGACGGTGAAGAGCCACGTCCGCTCGGTGCTGCAGAAGCTCGGCATGCGCAACCGCGTGCAGATCGTCGTCTTCGCCTACGAGAACGGCCTCGTGCCCGTCTCCGACGGCGGGCCGAGGCTGCGCCGGTGAGGGCCGGTCGCCGAGGGGCCGGCCGGTGAGGGCCGGCGGACGGGAGCGCGTCGCAAAGCGGGTCACCGTCGTCGCCGTGGCCGCGCTCGTCGCCGCGGTCGTGGCCGTCGGCATCCCCGCCAACGCCGCCTGGACCCTGCCCGACCTGCCCGAGAAGGACCAGGCGTCGTGGACGATGCCGCTCGACCAGTACGTCGGGGTCGGCGTCGTCCGGCTCAACTACGCGACCGAGCTGCTCATCCAGGACTGCATGGTCGACGCCGGCCACGACGACGCGGTCGTGCCCTGGCGCGACGTCGACGCGGCCGCCGGCGCGACCGAGCGTCAGCCGCTCCGCGCCTTCGACCTCGACGCCGCCCGGGAACGCGGGTACCACGTGCCTCCGACGTTCGACGCCGGCGCCGACGCCTGGCGGGCCTTCGAGTACCGCGAGACCTCGCCCGACGAGGCGGCCGACCGTGCGACCTGCCTCGAGCGCGCCTACCGCCAGCACCCCGAGCTGTTGACGGGCGCCTCCGCGTCCTCGACCACGGGCTCGGTGGGCGACGTCGCCGTCCGGCTGAGCAACGCGGCGTTCCTCGAGGCCCGGCAGGACGCCTCCGTGCGCCGGGCGGCCGATGCGTGGCACACCTGCATGCTCGACCAGGGCGTCGGCGCCGGGCCCTGGGCCGACGACCTGCCGGACGACCCGGCGGACATGCCCACCACGAGGATGGCCCAGACCTTCACCTCCTACGACCCCGCGACCACCGTCGGCGACGAGGAGCGCGACCTCGCCGAGACCGACGCCGCCTGCCGTGCCGCCTCGGGCTACCTCGACGCGCTCTACGAGGCCGAGTGGCAGCAGCAGCTGACCGTGCCGCACGACTACGGCGAGCGCCTGGCGCAGATCGACACGGGCCCCCTCGTCGCGGCGCAGCAGCTCGTCGACCGCACGATCGAGCGGCTTGGACCCGAGCGGCCGGCGGGCCTGTAGGAGACGAGGACGCCTCGGCCCTCCGACGGGGGGTTACGAAACAGGTTGCGGAGTATGCATGATGGGGTACAGAGGGACACTGACGGGGCGGGGGCGCCTGCCGGTCGGCTGACGCTGGTCAGTCGATCGGGGGACGGTCCGTCGGCCTGATCAGCGCGGCGAGCTCGCCGGCGAGGCCGGCGGACCGCGGCGACAGGAACGACGGCAGCACGAAGCGCATCATGTCCTGCAGCCGCTCGAAGACGTCCGCGTGGCCGGTGCTGAGGGCCGAGAAGGTCTGCACCCCGCTGAAGGCGCCGACGACGAAGCGGGCCGCACGGTCGACGTCGAGGTCGTCGCGGAACGTCCCCTCCGCGACCGCGCGCCCCACGTGCCCCGCGGTCTCGTCGACCCAGGCGAGAGCCGAGGGCGCCCGGCTCGGCACCTCGCCGATCGACTCGGTCGACAGCCGCAGGCCGGCCGCGACCATCGGCTCGGTCGAGAGCTGCGTCGCGAAGGACGCGCAGGCCAGCATCAGCGCACCGGCCGCCGACGGGGCGTCCGCGATCGCGAGCTCGGTCCACGACTGCGACAGGCGCTGCTGCTCGGCGACGACGGCCCCGGCCAGGTCGGCCTTCGAGCGGAAGTGGAAGTAGAGGGCGCCCTTGGTGACCCCGGCCGCGTCCGTCACCTGGTCGAGCGACGTCTCGGCGTAGCCCCGGGCGAGGAACACCGAGGAGGCGCCCTGCAAGATGGCCGCCCGCGTCTCGCGGGCCCTGCGCTGCTGCGCCACGGTCGCCTCCTGCCCTCTGCTCGTCGCGTGCCCGTGGTCGGCGGGCATCGGCGAGGTGATCCCAGGGTAGGGCCACCGACCTCACTGCCCGGGCAGGACGACGCGACGAGACCGTCGTCGCCGTGCCGTCGTCGGCGTGCCGTGGATCCGCTGCCGCGGAGCCCGCACGGTGCCGCGGTGCCCCGTCACGTTCCGAGCGTCGCGTCCCGTCGTGGCGAGACGTCATGCTCGCAACGAGACGGGACAGCACGGCCCCCGGCTGCACGCGCGCCCCGCGGCGGGCGGCTCGCGAACAGCACCCCGGCGACGACGACGACCCCCGCGCAGACCTCCACGAGGTCGGGCACCTCGTCGAAGGCGACCCACGACGCGAAGACGCCGACGACGGGCACGAGCATCGAGAACGGGGCGACGGTGCTCGACGGGTACGCCGCGAGCAGCCGGGTCCACAGCCCGTAGCCGAGCACCGTCGCGACGAGCACCACGTAGAGCAGGCCGATCACCGAGGGCAGGGCCGCGACCGTGAACGCGCCCGCGAGGCTGTCGCCGATGCGCTCGGGACCCTCGACGACGAGCGAGAGGGCGAGCATCGGCACGGGCGGCACGACCGACATCCACAGCGTCAGGCGCAGCGGGTCGGGCGCGGCCGCACGCCGGACCGCGACGTTGCCGAGGCCCCAGCCGACCGCCGCGCAGAGCGTGAGCACCACGGGCAGCAGGGCCGCGACCTGCGACCGGTGCGCGGCGATCACCGCGAGCGCCAGCACGGCGACGCCGATGCCGATCGCCTGCCGCCGCGTGATGCGCTCGCGCAGCCAGATCGCGGCGATGACGACGGTGGCGGGCGCCGACGCCTGCAGCACGAGCGACGCGAGGCCCGACGGCATGCCCGCGGCCATGCCGAGGTACAGGAACCCGAACTGCAGGATGCCGAGCCCGACGCCCACCATCAGCAACCGCGACCACGGGATCGCCGGCCGCGGCACGAACAGCAGGGTCGGCACCGCGAGCAGCGCGAACCGCAGCGCCACGAGGAAGATCGGCGGGAAGTGGTCGAGCGCCAGCGCCGTCATCGGGAAGTTGACGCCCCAGCACACCACGACGACGAGGGCGAGGAGACGGTCGCGGGGGCTCATGGGACCAGCTTGCCGGAGGTGCGGATGCAGGACCAGCGCAGGTCTCGTCATCGACGATGTAGCGTCCCTTCATGGAGATCCAGCACCTCGACCTGCTCCGCGAGCTCGCGGACCGCGGGAGCGTCACCGCCGTCGCCGCCGCCGTGCACCGGTCGCCGAGCGCGGTGTCGCAGCAGCTGCGGACGCTCCAGCGCCAGCTCGGGGTCGAGCTCGTGCGGCGGTCGGGACGCGGGGTGCAGCTGACCGACGCGGGGCTGGTGCTGGCGCGCGCCTCCGTGGCGGTCTCGACGGCGGTCGCCGAGGCGGAGGCGGCCCTCGAGGCGCACCGCGGCGGCCGGGTCGGCGTGGTGCGGCTGGCGATGTTCCCCTCGGCGGCGGAGCTGCTGCTGCCGGGCCTGCTCGTCCGGATGCGCGAGCACCCGGGGGTCGAGCTCGAGATCGACGACCGCGACGTCTCGGAGGACGAGTTCGCGCCCCTCACGGCCGACGTCGACGTGGTGATCGGGCACCGGTCGGACGGCGTCGTCCCGGTCGAGCACCCCGGGCTCACCGTCGTGCCCCTGCTGCGCGAGCCGCTCGAGGTCGCGCTGCCCCTCGACCACCCGCTGGCCGGACGCGAGCGCGTCACCGTGGCCGACGTGATCGGCGAGCCCTGGGTCGGCGTGCCGGAGGGGTACCCCATCGACCGCGTGCTCGTCTCGATGGCGCTGCAGTCCGGGGTCGTGCCGCAGGTCGTGCACCGCACGGTCCACCTGCCGGTGATCGAGGCGATGGTCGCCGCGGGGCTCGGCGTCGCGCTCGTCCCCCGGCACACGTCGGCCGGGCGGGCGCCGGGGCGGTTCCGCCTCGCGACGCTCGACAGCGTGCAGGCCGGCCGTCACGTCGAGGCGCTGATGCGGCCGGAGCGGGCGGCCCGGCC
>NZ_CAUPYL010000116.1:0-8106 GCF_963515265.1 uncultured Frigoribacterium sp. | reverse complement strand
TGCTGCTTGCGCTCCGCCACCTCCTCGAACCGCGTTCCGAACCATGAACCGCGTTGTATCCCGGTTCATGGTTCGGAACGCGGTTCACGTCGCCGGCGATTTCCCCGTGACGACGGAGAACCTCGTTCCGTTCGGAGAACCGCCGCGCAACGGGGTTCTGTGAACGAACCGAGGTTCCGTGCCGATCAGGCTCGCGGCGCGAACGCTGGCGCGTTCGCTCCTAGCCGCCCGACGCGCTAGAGCGCGTCGGCGCAAGAAACGCGAACGCTGGCGCGTCCGCCCTTAGTTTCTTGCGCCCATCAGGTGCTCGAGCGCGAGCTGCTGCAGGCGGACGAACCCGTACCCGTGGCCGCCGAAGTGCTGCCCCGCGTCGTAGTCCTCGTACGAGGCGCGGTCGGCGAGCAGCTGCTCGTAGCCCTCGCCCTCGCCGAGCGTCGGCGTCGACAGCTCCGCGACCTGGGAGGCGGCCAGCGCCTCCTGCACGTCGGGGTCGGCACGGAACGCCTGGGCGCGCTCCTTCAGCAGCAGGTACATGCGCATGTTGGCGGCGGCGGAGTCCCAGACGCCCGAGATGTCCTCGGTGCGCGACGGCTTGTAGTCGAAGTGGCGCGGGCCGTCGTAGGTCGGGCCGCCCTGGGGCGAGCCGTGCTCCAGCAGGTCGACGAGCGAGAACGCGTTCTGCAGGTCGCCGTGGCCGAAGACCAGGTCCTGGTCGTACTTGATGCCGCGCTGGCCGTTGAGGTCGATGTGGAACAGCTTGCCCTGGTAGAGCGCCTGGGCGATGCCGGCCGTGAAGTTCAGGCCCGCCATCTGCTCGTGGCCGACCTCGGGGTTCACGCCCGCCATCTCGGGGTGCTCGAGCGTCTCGATGAACGCGATCGCGTGGCCGAGGGTCGGCAGCAGGATGTCGCCGCGGGGCTCGTTGGGCTTGGGCTCGATCGCGAAGCGCAGGTCGTAGCCCTTGTCGAGAACGTACTGCGAGAGCATGTCGACGCCCTCCTTGTAGCGCGACAGCGCGGCCTGCACGTCCTTCGCGGAGTCGTACTCGGCGCCCTCGCGGCCGCCCCACATGACGAAGGTCTTGGCGCCCAGCTCGGCGGCGAGGTCGACGTTGCGGAGCACCTTGCGGAGCGCGAAGCGGCGGACGCCGCGGTCGTTGGAGGTGAAGCCGCCGTCCTTGAAGACGGGCGCGCTGAAGAGGTTGGTCGTCACCATCGGCACGACGATGCCGGTCGCGTCGAGCGCGCCCTTGAGGCGGTCGATCTGCTTCTGGCGCTCCGCGTCGGTCGAGCCGAACGCGAAGAGGTCGTCGTCGTGGAAGGTCAGGCCGTAGGCGCCCAGGCGGTCGAGGTTCTCGACGGCCTCGACCACGTCGAGGTCGGGTCGGGTCGGTCCGCCGAACGGGTCGGCGCCGGTGTAGCCGATCGTCCAGAGTCCGAAGGAGAACTTGTCGTCGCGGGTGGGAGTGGTCGTCATGTCCGGGGTCCTCGTCGTCGAGAGCGTTTGTTGTCGTCTCCAACATATGCGCTCGAGGCATCGATCACAAGGGCGTCGTCACGGCTCCTCCCCAGAGTGGGCCCTGCGCCAGCGCGTCCCCCGTCGTCGGGCGGGGAGGTTGCGTGCCCTCGACGTCGCCCGTACTTTGTTGTTGGCCACAACGAACGTGGTGACGCGCGACGAAGGAGTCAGATGTCCCCCGACGACACCAGTGCCGACGAGACCAGCGCCGACGACGCCCGCCCCGACCTCGGGGTCGCCATGGTCGGCCACGGCTTCATGGGCGCCGCCCACTCGCAGGCCTGGCGCACGGCGCCCGCGTTCTTCGACCTCCCGCTCGCGCCGCGGATGACGGCGATCGTCGGCCGCGACGCCGACGCGACCCGCGCCGCTGCCGCCCGTTGGGGCTGGCAGCGCGCCGAGTCCGACTGGAGGCGCGTGGTCGAGAGCGACGACGTCCAGCTCGTCGACATCTGCTCGCCCGGCTCGACGCACGTCGAGATCGCGGTCGCCGCGCTCGAGGCAGGCAAGCACGTCCTCTGCGAGAAGCCGCTCGCCAACACCGTCGCCGAGGCCGAGCTGATGGCCGAGGCGGCCGAGCGGGCCGCCGCGCGGGGCGTCCTCGCGATGGTCGGCTTCAGCTACCGCCGCGTGCCCGCGATCACCTTCGCTCGCGACCTCGTCGCTCGGGGCGCGATCGGCGAGCTGCGCCAGGTGCGTGCCCTCTACCTGCAGGACTGGCTGGTCGACCCCGAGGGACCGATGACCTGGCGCCTCGACAAGGGCGTCGCCGGCTCCGGCTCGCTCGGCGACATCGGGGCCCACCTCGTCGACGCCGTGCAGTTCGTCACCGGCCGGGCCCTCACCGACGTCAGCGGCCTGCTGCACACCTTCACGACCGAGCGCCCCCTGCTCGGCGAGGTCCGCGGCCTCGGCGGCACCGCCTCCTCCGAGCGCGGGCAGGTGACGGTCGACGACGCGGCCCTCTTCACGGCGAAGATCGCAGGAGGCGCCCTCGCGACCTTCGAGGCCACCCGCGTCGCGACCGGCCGCAAGAACGCGCTGCGGCTCGAGTTCAGCGGCACGGGCGGCGCGATCGCCTTCGACCTCGAGCGGATGAACGAGCTCGAGGTCTACGACGCCGACGCCCCGGTCGACCAGCTCGGCTTCCGGCGCGTGCTCGTGACCGAGCCGGAGCACCCCTACGCGGGCTCGTGGTGGCCGACGGGCCACGGCCTCGGCTACGAGCACGCCTTCAGCCACCAGGCCCGCGATCTCGTCACGGCGATCGCGGCGGGGGAGCAGCCGACCCCCTCCTTCGCCGAGGGGCTCCAGGTGCAGCGGGTGCTCGACGCCGTCGAGCGCAGCGCCGCCGACGGGAGCCGCTGGACGCCCACCTCCCCGACACAGAGAGAAGTCGCATGACCCCCACCACCCCGCTCCGCGTCACCGTCTGGGGCGAGAACCGCCACGAGCAGGTCGAGGCGCACGTCGCCGAGCGCTACCCCACGGGCATGCACGGTGCGATCGCCGAGGGCGTCGGCGAGAACCTGCCCGACGCGCAGATCACCGTCGCGACGATGGACATGCCCGAGCACGGCCTCAGCGAGGAGGCGCTCGAGCAGACCGACGTGCTCACCTGGTGGGGCCACGCGGCGCACGACGAGGTCAGCGACGAGGTCGTCGAGCGGGTGCACCGCCACGTCCTCGCCGGCATGGGCCTGGTCGTGCTGCACTCCGGTCACTGGTCGAAGATCTTCACGAAGCTGATGGGCACGACCTGCACCCTCCGCTGGCGCAGCGAGCACGACCAGGAGCTCGTCTGGACCGTCAACCCGCAGCACCCGATCACGCGCGGCGTGCCGAACCCGATCGTGATCCCCGAACAAGAGATGTACGGCGAGTACTTCGACGTGCCGACCCCCGACGAGCTGATCTTCATCTCGGGCTTCACGGGCGGCGAGGTGTTCCGCAGCGGCATGACCTACCGGCGCGGCTTCGGCAAGGTCTTCTTCTTCAGCCCCGGCGACCAGGACTTCCCCGTCTACCACCACCGCGACGTCCGCCGCGTGATCGCCAACGGCGTGGAGTGGGCGCGCCCCGAGCGCGAGCGCGAGACACCGACGCTGCTGCGCTACGAGACCGGCCAGTACTTCCAGGGCGCCGACTACGAAGGGGCGCTGGAGCGATGACGTTCCGCACGGTCGACAGCCGAGGAGGCGCCCTCCGCGTCGTCCAGGTCGGTGCGGGAGGCATGGGGCGGGCCTGGCTCCGCGCGCTCGCCGACAGCGCCGACGTCGAGCTGGTCGGCGTCGTCGATCTCGACCTCGACGCCGCCCGGGCGGGCGCCGAGCACCACGGAGACGCGTCGCTGCCCGTCTCGACCGACCTCGGCGCGCTGGTCGCCGACCTCGCGCCCGACGCGGTGGTCGACGTGACGGTGCCGGTGGCGCACCACCCCGTGACGACGCAGTCGCTGTTCGCCGGCCTGCCGGTCCTCGGCGAGAAGCCGGTCGCGCTCGACGTCGCCGAGGGCCTCTCGCTCGCGGCCGCCGCCGAGGTGACGGGCGAGCTCTTCATGGTCAGCCAGTCGCGTCGCTACGACGACCACCTGGTGGCCCTCAGGCAGCAGATCGGGCAGCTCGAGACGGTCGGCGTCGTCACGACCGAGTTCTTCAAGGCGCCGCACTTCGGCGGCTTCCGCGAGCAGATGGACGACGTGCTGCTGCTCGACATGGCGGTGCACCCGTTCGACTCGGTGCGCTGGCTGCTCGACGCCGATCCGGTGTCGGTCTGGTGCGACTCGTTCAGCCCGTCGTGGAGCTGGTACCGCGGCGACGCCGCCGCGAACGCCGTCTTCGAGTTCGAGGGCGGCATCCGGTACGCCTACTCGGGCAGCTGGTGCAGCCCGGGGGCCGAGACCTCGTGGAACGGGTCGTGGCGCGTCAGCGGCTCGGCCGGCACCGCGCTGTGGGACGGCGACGAGGCTCCCGTGCTCTCCCTCGCGGACGAGACGGGCGCCTCCTCGTCGCCCTCGCTGCCGCAGCTGCCGACCGTCGGCGACGGGATCGAGGGCTCGCTCGCGGCGTTCGTGGGCGCCCTGCGCACCGGAGCCGTGCCGCACGGCGAGGTGCACGAGAACGTGATGAGCCTCGCGATGGTCGAGGCGGCGATCGAGTCGACGCGCACCGGGCAGCGGGTCGTGATCGACGACCTGCTCGAGCGGGCGCTCGCGACGGCGATCGAGCGGGAGGCGCGCGACGACGTGCGTGCCCGGCTCGAGTCGTGGACCTCCGTCCGGGCAGCGCTGCGGGCGGTCCCGACGTCGAGGCCCGGCACGACGACCCCCGCAGCGACGGCAGGGGCGACCTCGTGACCCGCCGCGCGCTCGTCGTCCGCGGCGGCTGGGAGGGCCACGACCCGACCGGCACGACCGACTCGTTCGTGCCGTTCCTCGAGCGGTCCGGCTTCGAGGTCAGCCTGCACGACGGCCCGGCGGTCTACGCCGACGCCGACGTGATGCGCGACGCCGACCTCGTGCTGCAGAACGTGACCATGTCGACCATCGAGGGTACGCAGACGGCAGGGCTCCGCGCGGCCGTCGAGGCGGGCACCGGCCTGGCCGGCTGGCACGGCGGCATCGCGGACTCGTTCCGCGGCGACGCCGACTACCTGCACCTGATCGGCGGGCAGTTCGCCGCGCACCCCGGCAAGGCCGCGGCCGACCGGGTGGGCGACGAGACGGACGGCTTCGTGAGGCACGTGATCCGCTTCACCGAGGCGGCGGCGACGCACCCGGTCACCGAGGGCCTCGACGACTTCGAGGTCGAGAGCGAGCAGTACTGGCTGCTGCACGACGACTACCTCGACGTGCTCGCGACGACCACGCAGGAGGCGCGGGCCGGCGACCCCTGGACGCGCCCGGTGACCTCCCCCGCCGTCTGGACCCGCCAGTGGGGCCTCGGCCGCATCGCCGTGGTCACCCCGGGGCACTCGCAGGCCGTGCTCGACCACCCGACCGTCCGCACGCTCGTCGAGCGCGGCCTGCTGTGGGCCTCGCGATGAGCGGCGCGGGCACGGTCGGCGCGGGCACGAGCGGCGACGGCACGACCGGCGTGGGCACGAGCGGCGACGGCACGACCGGCGAGAACACGACCGGCGGCACGGCCACGGCTCCGATGCGCGTCGGCGTCGTCGGCGTCGGGGTCATCAGCGAGCAGTACTTCGCCTCGTTCGAGCGGCTGCCCGGCCTCGTCCTCGAGGCCGTGGCCGACCTCGACCAGGTGCGGGCCGCCTCCGTGGCCGCGCGCCTCGGCGTCCGGGCACTGACCGTCGACGAGCTGCTGGCCGACGACAGGGTCGACGTGGTGCTGAACCTCACGATCCCCGCGGCGCACGCCGAGATCGCGCTCCGGGCGATCGCCGCCGGCAAGCACGTCTACGGCGAGAAGCCGCTCGCGCTCACGGTCGCCGACGGCGCCGCGGTGCTCGAGGCGGCCCGTGCGGCAGGCGTGCGAGTCGGCTCGGCACCCGACACGGTGCTCGGCACCGGCATCCAGACCGCGGCGCAGCTCGTCGCCTCGGGAGCGGTCGGCGACCCCGTCGGCGCCGCCGTCTCGTGGACGGCGTCCGGGCACGAGGCCTGGCACCCCGCGCCCGACTTCTACTACAGGGCAGGAGGCGGCCCGCTGTTCGACATGGGCCCCTACTACCTGACGACGCTCGTGCACCTGCTCGGGCCGGTCGTCTCGGTGTCCGGCCTGGTCTCGCGCTCGGCCCGGCGGCGGACGATCGGCACCGGCCCCCGCGCCGGCGAGCAGCTCGAGGTCGACGTCGACACGCACGCGAGCGCGCTGCTGCGGCACGCCTCGGGAGCGACGTCGACCGTGACGGTGAGCTTCGAGGTGTGGGGCTCCCGGGCGCCGATCACCGAGTTCTTCGGCACGCTCGGCACGATCGCCGTCCCCGACGCGAACATGTTCGGCGACCCCGTCGAGCTGCTCACCGCCGACGACCGCACCTGGCGCGAGGTCCCGGCGACGGCGGGCTACGTCGCCGCCGGTCGCGGGTACGGCCTGGCCGACCTCGCCCGGGCGGTCGCGGCGGGGAAGCCGCACCGCGCCTCCGGCGACGTCGCCCTGCACGTGCTCGAGATCACGGGGGCGGTGGCCGCGTCGAGCGCGTCCGGCTCGGTCGTGACGCTGGTCACCCGCCCGGACGTGCCGCCGCTGGTGCCGCTCGGCGCCGAGCCGCACCAGGCGTGACCGCCGCTCGCGCGGGCGCGGCCGATCGCAGCGAGAAGGGACGCCACAGGCGTGGGCCCACGGGCGCCGTGTCCCTTCTCGCCGTCGACGGACCCGACCGGTCGACCGGTACCCTCGTGGACCAGGGAGGCCGCGGTGCGAGACCAGACGAGTGAGGCCCAGGGCGAGCCGGCGACGCTGCCGGCGACGCCCTCGGCGACGCCGGGTGGGCCCGCTGCGGTGCCTGTCGACGCAGAGCAGGACTCCGCAGGAGGCGCCCCTCGCGCCGGTCGCGTCCGCCCCCTCCTCGACCGCCCTCGCGGCTCGAACCTCTCCTCCGTGCTCGGCATCGTGCACGGCGACGGCCCGACCTCGCGCAGCGAGCTGACGCGCCTGACCGGCCTGAACCGCTCCACCATCGCCGCCCTCGTCGGCGAGCTCGTCGAGCGCGGCCTCGTCGTCGAGTCGGAGCCCGTCGCGGCCAACCGCGTCGGCCGCCCCAGCCCGGTGGTCAGCGCCTCGCCCGACGTCGTCGCCTTCGCGGTCAACCCCGAGATCGACGCCGTGACCGTCGGCCGCGTCGGCCTCGACGGCGTCGTGCAGCGCCGCGTCCGCCACGAGACGGACGGCGTCCCCACCGCGGTCGAGGCGGCGGAGATCGCAGCCCGCCTCGTCCGGGAGCTCGTCGACGAGGTGCCCGCCGCCCGGGTCGTCGGCCTGGGCGCCGCCGTGCCGGGCCTCGTGCACGCGGACGGCGGCCTCGTCCGGCTCGCGCCGCACCTCGGCTGGGTCGACGAGCCGTTCGCCCGACTCCTGTCCGATGCCACCGGCCTGCCCGCCCGGGCCGCCAACGACGCGAGCACCGCCGTCGTCGCCGAGGGCCTCTTCGGCGCCGGCGCCGGGGCGAGCGACCTCGTCTTCCTCAACGGCGGCGCGAGCGGAGTCGGCGGGGGAGTGGTCGTCGACGGCCGTCCCCTCCGCGGCCGCGACGGCTTCGCGGGCGAGATCGGCCACACGCTCGTCGAGTCGGCCGGACGGCTCTGCCACTGCGGCGCCGTCGGCTGCCTCGAGACCGAGGTCGGCCAGGCGGAGCTGCTGGCCGTCACCGGCCTGTCCCGCGCCCAGGCGGACGAGCTCGACGCCGCGCTGGCGACGGCGCTCGCCGAGGGCGACGCCGACGTGCGCCGCGAGGTCGAGCGCCAGGTGGACTACGTGGCGGTGGCGCTCCGCAACGTGCTCAACGCCTTCAACCCGTCGGTGATCGTGCTCGGCGGGTTCCTCGGGTCGCTGCAGGCCGCTGCGCCCGACCGGCTGCTCGACCGCGTCACCGCGCAGGCGCTGCCCGGGCCGCGCGACGGCGTGCAGC
>NZ_CAUPYL010000115.1:0-8183 GCF_963515265.1 uncultured Frigoribacterium sp. | reverse complement strand
CGCCGCGATCGCGTCCGGGTCGCCCGAGCCCAGCCCGTGGCGGGTCACGTTCAGCGCACCGGCCGCCGTGCCCGTGACGACCGCCTCCTCGAGTCCGCCGCCCGCGGCGAGCACGGCGGCGACGCCGGCCGTGAGCGAGTCGCCGGCACCGCGGGTGTCGACGACCTGCATCGAGGGCACGCTGACCTCGAACACGCGCGCGCCGGGCCCGTCGAGCACGAAGGTGGGCAGGTCCGAGCAGGTGACGACGACCGACGACGCCCCGCGCAGCCGCAGGTCGCGCATCGCCTCGACGATCCGCTCGGGGGTGCTCTCGGTGATCAGCTCGTCGGCGAGCAGCTCCTGGTCGCTGACCTTGAGCACGTCGACGCCGCCCTCGAGCACCGCCTCCAGCCGCTCGCCGGCGAGGTCCGCGACGACGACGCGGTCGACGGCGCGCAGGTCCGCGGCGAGACGGCGGTAGACGTCGACGGGCAGGGTGTCGTCGCCGGACGGGCCACTGAGCACCGTGACGTCCGACTCGAGCCCGGCCCGCAGCGCGAGCCCGTACAGCTCGTCGAGGTCGTGCCGGCTGAGGGCGTCGCCGGAGGTCTCGACGAGCTCGTCCCGCTCGCCGTCCCGCCGGTCGTGCACGTAGGCCGCGCCGCGCCCCTCGCGGCGGACCGACAGCAGCGGCACGCCCTCGTCGTCGCAGAGGTGCCCGACGACCGCGCCCGTCTCGCCGACGAGCGCGGCGACCACGACGACCTCGGCCCCGAGCGTCTGCAGCATCCGCGCCTGCCAGAGCCCCTGCCCGCCCGCGTGCACGTGCACGTCGGCGCCGGGACCGTGGTCCTCGACGGTGACCGTGAGCACGGGAGAAGGGGCGAAGACGGCGACTCGGCCTGCCATGGTGGTCCGTTCTGTGGGGCCCCGCGGGTGCGACGGCTGACAGGCCGAACGAACCACGTGGTGCGGTGCGCGGCTCCCAGCAGTCTCCCGGCCGGCTCTGTGATGCGCGCGGCGGGGCAGGGCCCGCAATTCAGGAAGTGGGCATCCCGTCCTCCTGATGCGTGCACGATCCAGGACCGCGCCTCCTGCGTCGTGCGTTCTCAGGACACACGTTCCTGAATGAGGAGAGACCGAGTCGAGGAGGCGCGAGGTCGCCCCGCAGGCCGACCAGTCCCCCGGGCGGGTGACTCCGAACCATCCTCATGACCACCACAGCGAGCGCGATCCGCGAGGGAGTGACGACGGCGTCCCTCGAGCGGGCGTGGGAGATCGGGACGCCGATGACGCCGGTCGGGTTCTACCCCCGCTCCGGCCCCTTGCCTGCCGTCGTCGCCGTCCACGGACAGACGGGCCCCTGGGACGCCCCGGGCCAGACCCGCCGCCTCGAGCTCTCCGGCGGCGGCCAACTGGTCGAGACGCTCGTGACCGTGGCCCGTCCGGCGCTGTTCGTCTACGAGCTGACCGACTTCCGTGGTCCGCTCCGCTCGCTCGTCGAGCGCGGCCGCGCCGAGTGGTGGTACGAGCCCCTCGACCGCCACGACGAGGAGGGGTCCGGCACCCGGGTCTGCTGGCAGTACTCGTTCGACGCGAAGCCCGGCCGCGGGCTGCTGGTGCGTGCCGTGGTCCGGCTGCTCTGGGGGCCGTACATGACGAAGGTCCTCGGGGGCGTGACCGCCGAGATCGACCGGGTCGCCGCCTCCACCGACCAGGCTCCCGCCGCCTGAGTCGGGCCGGTCCCCTACCGGCTGAAGCTTGCAGGGGCCGCAGCTTCACAGCACTGTCGGGGCTGCTTGGGGGCACGCTGACAGCGCCGATCGCCCTACGGTCGATCAGACCCCCTTCGCCGCGCGTGCGCAGGGCCCGCTGCCTCACAGCCCGACCTCTGCGGAGAGACCCCCGTGAACATCACCCTGACCACCTGGCTCATCACCATCGGTGTGACGATCGCCTTCTTCGTCTACGAGTTCTTCACGCACGTGCGCAAGCCGCACGAGCCCACCATCGGCGAGAGCGCCCGCTGGTCGGCGTTCTACATCGGCCTCGCCCTGCTGTTCGGCGTCGGGATCGGCTTCACGAGCGGCTGGGGCTTCGGCGGCGAGTACTTCGCCGGCTACCTGACCGAGAAGGCGCTGTCGATCGACAACCTCTTCGTGTTCCTGCTGATCATGACCGGGTTCGCCATCCCGCGGATGTACCAGCAGAAGGTGCTGATGATCGGCATCGTCATCGCGCTCATCATGCGTGCCGGCTTCATCGCCGCCGGTGCCGCGCTGATCGAGAACTTCTCGTGGGTCTTCTACATCTTCGGCGCCCTGCTCTTCGTGCTGGCCTACCAGCAGCTCAAGGGCGACCACGGCGGCAACGCGGCCGACAACATGTTCGTGCGCGTGGCACGACGCGTGCTGCCGGTGCACGACGACTTCAACGGCGACAAGTTCACGGTCAAGATCTCGGGCAAGCGCTTCGTCACGCCGCTGCTGCTCTGCGTCATCGCGATCGGCTTCGTCGACCTCGTCTTCGCGCTCGACTCGATCCCCGCGATCTACGGCCTCACCAACGAGGCGTACATCGTCTTCACGGCCAACGCGTTCGCGCTGATGGGCCTGCGCCAGCTGTACTTCCTGATCGGCGGACTGCTCGAGCGCCTCGTCTACCTGTCGCAGGGCCTCGCGGTCATCCTGGCCTTCATCGGCGTCAAGCTCGTCTTCCACGCCCTGCACGTCAACGAGGTGCCCTTCATCAACGGCGGCGAGCCGCTGCTCTGGGTGCCCGAGATCCCGATCTGGCTGTCGCTGCTCTTCATCGGCGCGACGATCACGGTCGCGACCGTGGCGAGCCTCGCCAAGACCCGGGGCGATGCCGAGAAGAAGAAGCGCGAGACCGTCGAGGGCGAGCCGATCACGCACGCGCACGACTCCTCCGCCTCGAAGAAGGACGACAGCGCGGCGCACTAGCCCGCACGGCTCCGCACCGCACCGCACCGCACCGCCGCAGAGCGCCGCGTCCCCGTCTCGGGGACGCGGCGCTCTGCCGTGTCCTGCCCGTGATGTGAGAGTGATCTGCGGCGACCGGGCCGCTGATGCAGGCCCCCGCCGCCGCTGACAGCAGGATCCCTCTCGGTTTCAGGCCGCCGGAGTGGTCAATCCCGCAGACGCCGACTGACGCGCCCGGGATGCACCTCCCCACGCCGCGTGTGGACCTCCTGCGGTCGGCTTGTGCGGAGGGGAGCACCTCGTGACGCGAAGAACCGCGTTCCGAACCAAGAACCGGGACAGATCGCGGTTCATGGTTCGGAACGCGGTTCGAGACGCTGAACACCTGCCCACGCGCGCACGTCAGTCGCGGTGCACACGCGCAGACACGCAGGAGGCGCGGTGCCGGTCAGACCGACACCGCGCCTCCTGCGCGCACCTGCCCCGCGCACCCTGCCTCAGCAGCAGCACGCGGGGCGCAGGGTCACGACGTGGCTGCCGCCTCCTTGGCGCGCTTCGCCGCGGCGTCCGCCTCGTCCTTCTCGGCAGCGAGGCGCTCGTCGCGCCCCGCGCCGGGCACCCAGCCGCCGTCGACGAGCTTGATCTGATAGATCGAGGCGCCGATGACGAGGGCCGCGCCGATGACGAGGCTGAGGACCACGCCCACCATCGGGCTGCCGAGGAAGCTGGCGCCGATCAGCGTGCCGAACCAGCCGAAGTCCGCGTCGCCGAACGTGCTGTTCGCGAAGCCGAGGTTGCCGAGCACGAGCAGCAGGATCGCGGGCAGGAACGTGATGATCAGGCCGTTGACGAATCCGCCGACCATCGCGCCGCGACGTCCGCCGGTCGCGTTGCCGAAGACGCCCGCTCCACCGCCGGTGAAGAAGTGGGGCACCATGCCGGGCAGGATCAGCGCGAGCCCGAAGACCGGGTTCAGCCACGCGGCGAGCACGCCCAGGGCGACGAGGCCTCCGGCGAACGACGAGAGGAACCCGATCAGCACGGCGTTCGCGCCGTAGGGGAACACCAGCGGGATGTCGAGCGCGGGCTTGGCGCCCGGCACGACCTTCTCGGCGATGCCCTGGAACGCGGGGACGAGCTCGCCGAGCACGGTGCGCACGCCGTAGAGGATGATCGCGACGCCGACGCCGAACTGCAGCGCCTGGGCGAAGCCGGCCATGATGAACGCGCCCGCGTCGGTCACGCCGAAGATCTCGAACGCCTCGGCCTGGGGCAGGCTGATCAGGCCCCAGATGGTGAAGACCAGGTAGATCAGCACCATCGAGAGGCTCGTGGCGACCATCGAGTCGCGCAGGAACTTGAGCCCCTGGGGGAACCTGATCTCCTCCGTCGACTTGCTCTTCTTGCCCACCGCGATGCCGGCCGAGGCCGCCGCGACGTAGCCGAGGGTGCCGAAGTGGCCGATGGCGATCGAGTCGTCACCGGTGATCTTCTTCATGAAGGGCTGCGCGAACGCCGGCATGACGACCATGATCACGCCGAGCAGCACGGCGCCGAGCAGCACGGTCAGCCAGCTGAGGCCGTCGCCGAGGCCGACCGAGAGCACGACGGTGAGCAGCACCGACATGAACACCATGTGGTGCCCGGTGAGGAAGATGTACTTCAGCGGCGTGAAGCGCGCGAGCGCCAGCATCACGAGGAAGCCCAGCACGAGCACGTAGGCGCTCTGCGCGCCGTACTGCTCCTGCGCGACGGCCGCGATGACCTCGTTGGTGGGGATGACGCCCTGGGCGCCGGTGACCGCGAGGATCAGCGTGCCCAGCGGGTCGAGCGCCCCGGTGACGACGGTCGCGCCGGCCCCCAGGATCAGGAAGCCGATGGCCGCCTTGAGCGCGCCTCCCACGACCTGTCCGGCGTTGCGACGCAGGGCGATCAGTCCGATCGCCGTGATGATGCCGATCAGGTAAGCAGGCACGTTGAGGATCTGCTTGCCGATGAAGTCGAGTACGACGACCAGCCACTCCATTGGGACTCCTTAGTTCTTTCTCTCGCTCGACTGACCGGGGGTCAGGCGATCGAGTCCTGGATCTTCTGCTGGATCTCGGCGACGTTCGTGAAGTTGTCGATGACGACGACCTTCGCGGGGACCTGGCCGAGCTCCTCGACGAGGTCCTCGCTGGTGAGCACGAGCTCGGCGGTGCGGGCGGCGCCGCGGGCGGTGCCGATGTCGGCGGCCTCCACGTCGGCGTCGATGTCGAGCGCGCGGAGCGCCTTCTCGGCGTTCATCTTGAGCAGCACCGAGGTGCCGATGCCCATGCCGCAGACGGTGATGATCTTCATGGTGCTGTCCCTTCCGGGGGGTCGAGTGCTGGTGTTCGGGTGTTCGGGTGTTCGGGGAGTCGTGGCGCAGGGCCCGCCCCGAGGAGGCGCGGGTCGCGTCGGCCTCGGGAGGCCGGTCGGCTAGACGGCCGCGGCCTGCGCTAGCTCGTGCAGGGTGGCGAGCACCTCGTCGGGCGTCTGCGCGGCACGGAGGCGGGCCAGGCCCTCGTCGTCGGCGAGCACGCCGGCGAGCGCCGACATGACCTCGATGTGGCCGTCGTGGTCGAGGGCGGCGAGGCCGATGACGAGGTCGACCGGGTCGTTCGTCTTGTGGCCGAAGGCGACGGGCTCGGCGAGGCCGACCCACGAGAGGCCGGTGCGCGCGACGGCGGGCGACGGGCGGCTGTGGGCGAGCGCGAGGCCGGGGGCGATGACGATGTAGGGGCCGAGTTCGTCGACCGCCGCGATCATCTCGTCCGTGTAGGCGTCGGTGGTGGCGCCCGAGGCGACCAGGCCGGCGCCGGCGAGGCGGATCGCCTCGCGCCAGTCGGCGGCGTGCGCCGCGGTGGTCACGGCCTCGACGGAGAGTTCTTCTGCCAGGTCGACGGTCATGGGCGGGCTCCTTCGCTCGGCGCCGCGGGGGCGCGTGCCTGCTCACGCGAGCAGGGTCGCCCGACAGGTGTCGACGGGCGCGCCCCGACTCTAGCTCGGATCGAGCCTTTTGACCACTCGTGTTCCAAAGTCGAGCGCGTCAGCCCCTCAGCCCCGCGGGAGGCGCGGGCTGGGCGCCCGGGGCGCGCCGGCTCGTCGCGGCGCTCACGCGGGCGACGTCGAAGAGCTCGTCCTGCGCCATGAGGGAGGCGCCGCGCACCCCGGCCTTGTCGCCCAGCCGGGCCCGCTCGACCACGAGGCCGCGGCGCGAGAAGTCGTGCGTGCCCGTGAGCAGCGCCGAGCGGATGCCCGCGACGAGGCGCTCGCCCGTCTCGGCGAGGTTGCCGCCGACGATCACGGCCTGCGGGTTGAGCAGCCCCACGACGTCGGCGAGCGCCTCGCCGATGCGGGTGCCCACGGTGTGCAGCTGCTCGAGCACGAGCGGGTCGTGGGCCCGCGCCGCGGCGACGATGTCGGCGCTGGTGGCGACGTCGTGCCCGGCGTCGCGGAGGGCGCTGCGGATGGTCGCGCCGCTCGCCTCCAGCTCGAGGCGGTGGAGCGGCTCGCGGGAGGCGCGCGGCGCGCTCAGCTGGCCGGCGCCTCCTCGGGCCCCTCGGTACACGTGCCCGTCGAGCACGAAGGCGCAGCCGACGCCCATGCCGACCTTGACGACGGTGAGGTGCGAGTACTCGGGCCAGCTGAGGCGGGACTCGCCCACGGCGAGGATGTTGACGTCGCGGTCGACGGCGAAGACGGCGTCGAAGCCGGCGAAGTAGTCGTCGACCCGCACCTCTTCCCAGCGGGGGTCGAGCTGCGGGCTGCCGAGCCGGCCGGTGACCGCGTCGACCGGCCCGGGCACGCCGACCCCGATCGCGCGCACGTCGGCACGGCTGCGACCGAGATCGGCGAGGAGGAAGTCGAAGACCTGGATCGCCCAGCTGAAGATCTCGTCGGGGCCGTCGTGCAGGCCGATGTCGGCCTCGTCCTCGCTGAGCACGGTCGAGACCAGGTCCGTCACGCCGACGCGGGTGTGCGAGCCGCCGATGTCGATGGCCAGGATCACGCCCGCGTCCGCGGCGACCGCGAACTCCTCGGGCGGACGGCCGCCGCTGCTGCTGAGCTGGCCGGCGCTGACGATGAAGCCCGCCTCGAGCAGGTCGTCGAGCCGGCGGGCCAGGGTGACCCGCGACCAGCCGAGCTGCTCGATCAGGTCGCTGCGGGTCGTCGCCTCGCCCCGGCGGATCAGGTCGAGCACGACGCCGGAGCCGGTGGAAGGCGTCCTGGGGGTCATCACCACGCTGCGCTCCTCTGCGATGGGTGGGCGTCGACTCGTCGGGCCGAGCTCGGTTGACTTCAGTCTAGGTGTAGACGAAAGTGGGGCCATGGCCGACGACGTCCCCTCGACTCCCCCGACAGACACTAGCCGTGAGGCCGCGACCGACGGCGCCGCTGCCGCAGCCGCCTCGCGCGGCGACGCGGCCGCCGAGGCCGACGTGCTGGAGGCCCGTGCCGTCGCCGCCGCGGTGATGATCCCCGCGCAGGTGGTCCAGGCGAAGGGCCACGGCCACGCCGGCACCGCGATGGCGCTGGCTCCCCTCGCGCACACGCTGTTCCAGCACGTGCTCCGCCACGACCCCGCCGATCCCGAGTGGACCGGGCGCGACCGTCTCGTGCTCTCGGCCGGCCACGCCAGCCTGCTGCTCTACGTGCAGCTCGCCCTGACCGGCTACGGACTCGGGCTCGACGAGCTCGCCCTCAGCCGCACGCTCGGGTCGCGCACCCCCGGCCACCCTGAGCTGCACCACACGCCCGGCGTCGAGATGAGCACCGGGCCCCTCGGCCAGGGAGTCGCCTCCGCCGTCGGCCTGGCCCTCGCCGCCCGCCGCGACGAGGCGCTGCACGGCGCGGGCACGGGCCTCTTCCGCAGCACGACCTGGGTGATCGCGGGCGACGGCTGCCTGCAGGAGGGGGTCTCGGGCGAGGCGTCGAGCCTCGCCGGCACCCTCGGCCTCGACGAGCTGGTGCTCATCTGGGACGACAACCGCATCACCATCGACGGCGGCACCGACATCGCCTTCGGCGAGGACGTCCGCGCCCGCTACCGCGCCTACGGCTGGCGGGTGCTCGAGGTCGACGACGCCGCCGACCTCGACGCGCTCCGGTCGACGCTCGAGCAGGCGCGCGAGCCAGAGACGGGCGACGGCGACGGCGGAGCAGGTGCCGACGGGTCCGCAGGAGGCGGCGCTCGCGCCGGCCGCCCGACGCTCGTCGCCGTCCGCTCCGTGATCG
>NZ_CAUPYL010000114.1:0-8252 GCF_963515265.1 uncultured Frigoribacterium sp. | reverse complement strand
GGAGCCTAGCGCCGCCCGGGGACGTCGCGGCCGTCGTCGTCAAGACCGCCACGCGGGTCGTTGCCGAGCTGCGGACGCGGCTCGTCGTCGAGCCCCGCAGCCGCGGCGTCCGCCTCGGCGCGCTCGGCCTCGATCTGCTCGCGGACCTCGCCGCGGTAGCGGGTGCGGCGCACGCGCCTGGTCATGTCGACGATGATCAGCACCGTCGCGATCGCCACGAACGCGATGGCGACGAAGCCCCAGACGCCGGGCGTGACGTCGACGTCGGGCACCGTCGACGGCGGCAGCGTCGCGTCCGGGGTCGACGGCTGCGCGAGGAGGCGCACGGCAGCCGTCAGCACGAGGTCACCTGCGGCGCTCATCGGGCCTGCACCCCCACGAGGCCGGTGTCCGGGTCGGCGACGCCGGCGAAGAGGTCGGTCTCGGGCACCGGCGAGTCGACGCGGGACTCGACCAGCTGGAAGTCCTCGGTGGGCCAGGCGGCGACCTGGAGGTCGTGCGGCCAGAAGAAGAAGGCGCTGTCGAGGGGCACCTGGCTGGCGTGCGCGCGGAGGGCCGCGTCGCGGACGGGGAAGAAGTCCGACACCGGCACGTGAGTCGTGGCGAGGTCGGGCCGGTCGCTGAAGCGCTCGAGCATCTCGGTGAGGCGCTCGATCAGCGGCGACTCGGGATCTTCCGCCTTCAGGTGCGTGATCATCGCGCCGACGCGGCCGGCGCTGAACATGCGGTCGTAGTAGACCTTGTCGATCTGCCAGGGCTCGCCCGCGGCCGGGTAGCGCGAGGCGTCGGAGGCGGCTCGGAACGCCTCCATCGAGATCTCGTGGGTGCGGATGTGGTCCGGGTGCGGGTAGCCGCCGATCTCGTCGTACGTGACGAGCACCTGCGGCCGGAAGCGCCGGATGACGGAGACGAGGGGCTCGGCGCTGATCTCGAGCGGGATGGTCGCGAACGAGTTGACCGCGACGGGCTCGCCCTCGGCGGGCAGCCCGGAGTCGGCGTAGCCGAGCCAGACGTGGTCGATGCCCATCGCCTCCTGGGCGGCTCGCATCTCGTGCACCCGGAGACCCGCGATGTCGCGTTCGGCGTGGGCCCGCGCCTCGAGCTGCTCGTTGAGGATCGAGCCCTGCTCGCCCCCGGTGCAGCTGACGACGAGCACCTCGGCGCCGAGGCTGCGGTAGTAGGCGTAGGTCGCCGAGCCCTTGCTGGACTCGTCGTCGGGATGGGCGTGGACGGCCAAGAGGCGCAGGGTCACGGGTTCCTCGCAATTCGTGCAGGGCAGACGTTGCTACCCTCGTGACAAGGATAATCGGACGGAGTCCCCGTGGCGTCCATGCCCCCCGCACCATCGCCGGCCGCTGCGCCCGAGCAGCCCGTCGGCAGCGCCTCCGACGGCCTGCCCGACGGCGAGACGGCCAGGCTCGACGCCCGCTACGGGCGCAGCAGCGGCACCCGTCGACGCGGGCGCTGGATCGCGGTCGCGGTCGCCGCCTCCTTCGTCGTGGTCTTCGCCGCGTGGGTCGTCTTCGCCGCGTTCGACGGCGACGGCGCGAAGCTCGAGAGCACCGACGTGGGCTACACCGTGCTCGACGACCGGGCGGTCGACGTGCAGTACACGATCAGCACGCCGCCGGGTGCCGAGGTCAGCTGCGCCGTCCAGGCGCAGAACCAGAAGTTCAGCATCGTGGGCTGGAAGGTCGTGCACCTGCCGGCCTCGAGCACGTACTCCACCACCTACACGACCTCCCTCGCGACCAGCGAACGCGCCGTGACAGGCTTGATCTACGAGTGCTGGCTTCCGTAGACTGCGCGGACACCCACGAGACCGGCCACTCGGCCGGTCTCCTTTTTTCGGTGGGCGTGCCCCGCCCGGGCGCGCGGCTCCCGCTCCCGCGGACAGGGCCGCCGCACCGGCAGGCCGCCGCACGGACGGAGACACCATGAGCCAAGACAACGACGCCACCACCTGGCTGACGCCCGACGCCCGCGACCGCCTCCAGGCCGAGCTCGAGACGCTGAGCGGCGAGGGCCGAGCCGAGATCGTGGGCCGCATCGAGGCCGCCCGTGAGGAGGGCGACCTCAAGGAGAACGGCGGCTACCACGCCGCGAAGGACGAGCAGGGCAAGATCGAGGCGCGCATCCGCACCCTCATCAACCTGCTCAAGCACGCGACGGTCGGCGAGTCCACCGCCGCCGACGGAATCGTCGGCCCCGGCACCGTCGTGACCGCGACGATCGCCGGCGACCCCAGCACGTTCCTGCTCGGCAACCGCGAGATCATCGCGCCCGGCAGCGACCTCTCGGTCTACAGCGAGACGAGCCCGCTCGGCCAGGCCATCAACGGGGTCAAGGTCGGCACGACGACCAGCTACACCGCCCCGAACGGCAAGGAGATCACGGTCTCGGTCACCGCGGTCGAGACCTACGTCCCCTGATCGACGCGGTCCCTGAGCGACACGGTCCCTGACCTCGGGACCGACCACGACGGAGGCCCCTGCTCATCCGAGCAGGGGCCTCCGTCGTCGTCGGGGCGGCGTGCAGCCGCCTAGAAGTCGACGTTCGGCGTGAAGCCGGCCTCGCGGAGGCGGCGCAGGACGTCCTCGACGTGGTCCGGTCCGCGGGTCTCGACGCTCAGCTCGAGCTCGACCTCGCTGATCTGCAGGCCCCGCTGGTGGCGCGTGTGCAGCACCTCGACGACGTTCGCGTTGGCGTCGGACAGGATCTGCGAGACCCGGGTCAGCTGTCCGGGCCGGTCGGGCAGCCCGACGCGCAGCTTGAGGTAGCGCTCGGCGGCGGCGAGCCCGCGGCTGATGACCCGCTCCATCATGAGGGGGTCGATGTTGCCCCCGCTGAGGACGATGACGGTCGTGCCGAGGTCGCGCACCTGCTCGGTCATCACCGCGGCGACGCCCACGGCGCCGGCCGCCTCGACGACGAGCTTGGCCCGCTCGAGCAGCACCAGCATCGCCCGGGCCGTGTCGTCGTCGCCGACCGTGACGACCTGGTCGACGGTCTGGCGCACGATCTCGAAGTTGAGCACTCCGGGACGGGCGACCGCGATGCCGTCGGCGATGGTCGGCAGGGCCGTGATGTCGGTGCGGACGCCGCTCGCCATCGACACGGCGTAGGGAGCCGCGTTGGCCGCCTGCACGCCGATGACGCGGACCGAGCGGCCGGTCCGTGCCGTCTGCTGCGCCACCGCGCTCGCGACGCCGGCGATCAGGCCGCCGCCGCCGATGGGGACGATGATCGTGTCGACGTCGGGGACCTGCTCGAGGATCTCGAGGCCGAGGGTGCCCTGGCCCGCGACGACGTCGGGGTGGTCGAACGGCGGGATGAGGGCGGCACCGGTGCTCGCGGCGAACTCGGCGGCCGCGCGCAGCGCCTGCTCGACGTCGTGGCCGCTGAGCACGACGTCGGCGCCGTACTCCCTCGTCGCCTGCAGCTTGGGCAGGGCGACCCCGACGGGCATGAAGATCGTCGCGGCGATGCCCAGCTCGCGGGCGGCGAAGGCGACGCCCTGGGCGTGGTTGCCGGCCGACGCCGCGACGACGCCCCGCGACTTCTCCTCGTCCGTCAGCTGCGTCAGGCGGTTGTAGGCGCCCCGGATCTTGTACGAGCCGGTGCGCTGCAGGTTCTCGCACTTGAGGTGTACCGGCGACCCGAGCAGCTCGGCCAGGAACCGCGAGCTCTCCATCGGCGTGACGCGGGCGACGCGCGAGACGCGCTCGCGCGCCTCCTCGATCTCGAGCAGCGTGGGACCGGCGATCGTGAGGTCAGACATCGGTGGCCTTTCCGGGCGAGGTGACGTCGGCGGACGTCGGTCGGGGGGTCGTGCGCCACGAGCCCCTCGCGACGTAGCCGATCATGACGTTGAGGACGGCGATGACGGGCACCGCGAAGAGAGCTCCGGGGATGCCGGCGAGGAGGGCGCCGGCCGCCACGGCGAAGACGACGGCGAGGGGGTGCACCTTGACGGCGCTGCCCATGACGAAGGGCTGCAGGAGGTGCCCCTCGATCTGCTGGACGAGGATCACGACGGCGAGCATCAGCAGCGCGACGACCCAGCCGTTGTAGACGAGCGCGATCACGACCGCGATCGCCCCGGTGGCGACGGCGCCGACGACGGGCACGAACGACCCGAGGAACACGGCGATCGCGATGGGCGCGACCAGGGGCAGCCCGAGCAGCAGCGCGCCGAGCCCGATGCCGACGGCGTCGACGAAGGCCACGAAGATCTGCACCTTGACGAAGTTCGTCAGCGTCAGCCAGCCGGCCCGGCCCGCGCCGTCGACGGCCTCGCGCGCGGCGCGCGGGAACAGCCTGACCACCCAGCGCCATATCTCGCCGCCGCCGACGAGCAGGAAGATCGTCGTGAAGAGCATGAGCACGAGCCCCGCGCCGACGTGGCCCGCCGTCGAGCCGATCGACAGGGCGCCCCGCAGCAGGGGCTGGCTGTCCTGCTGCAGCGCCGCGACCGCGTCGCCCACGTAGCCGTTCAGCTGCCCCTCGGTGAGGTGCAGGGGCGACGCGAGCAGGAAGTCCTTGAGCTCGCCGTAGGAGGCGACGGACCGGTCGCGCAGCATCGGCCAGCCGTCCACGATCTGGAGCACGACGAGGGCGAAGAGCCCCGCGACGACGACCAGGAAGCCGACGAGGCTCACGACGACCGCGACCCACTTCGGCCAGCGGTGACGCTGCAGCCACCCCGAGAAGGGGACGAGCAGGGCCGACACGAGCAGGGCGACCAGGAACGGGATGACGATGATGCGGAGCTGGATGACGAGCCAGACGAACACGGCCACGACCGCCACCACGAGCAGGACGCGCCAGGACCACGCGCCGGCGATGACCATGCCGCGCGGCACCGACGGGTCGGGCTCCCACCCCGAGGGCGCGCTCGGGTCGGTCACCTTCTCGACCGCTCCCCGCGGGAGCCTGCTGCGGCGCATCATGCGCTCAGTGTAGGGCGGGCGCGGTGGTGATCCGCCCGGCTCTGCATGCCCTGCTCGGCATGCGTCGGAGGGGCGAGCAGGAGGCGTCGGGCCGGTCTCGTGTCGGAGGTCACGGCTAGCCTCGCACCGTGCCCCACGACCGCCTCTCCCCTGCCCTCGCTCGCCGTGCAGCCCTGGCGGCGCAGGGCCTCGGCCGGCCGACCGCGGCCCCTGGCTCGACGACCGTGGGCACGCGCCGGCTCACCGGCCTCGTCGATCGGCTCGGCCTGCTGCAGATCGACTCGGTGAACGTCTTCGAGCGCAGCCACCACCTCCCCGTCTTCGCCCGGCTGGGCCAGTACGACCGCGATGAGCTCGACCGGCTGGTGTTCTCGCCTCGCGGTCGGTTCGTCGAGTACTGGGCGCACGAGGCGGCCATCCTGCCGGTCGCGACCTGGCCGCTCATGCGCTGGCGGATGCGCGACTACGACGGCCGCTGGCGGGCCGACGAGGGTTCCTGGCTCGCCACGAAGCCGGAGATGGCCCGCTGGCTGCTCGACGAGATCCGCGAGAAGGGCCCGCTGCCCGCGAGCCTGGTCGAGCACGACGCCGATCTCTTCCCGTCGCCGACCCGCACCGGCCCGTGGTGGGGCTGGGGCGACGTCAAGCGCGGACTCGAGGCGCTCTTCCGCGTGGGCTCGCTCGTGAGCGCCGGCCGTCGCCGCTTCGAGCGCGTCTACGCGCTGCCCGACCAGGTCCTGCCCGACGCCGTCCTCGGCGTCGAGGTCGACCGTGCCGACGCCCACCGTCAGCTGGTCGGCCACGCGGCCCGCGCCTCCGGCGTCGCGACCGCCTCCGACCTCGCCGACTACTGGCGCCTGAAGGCGGCCGACGTGGTGCCTGCTCTCCGTGAGCTGAACGACGCCGGCGTCGTCCGGCCGGTGACGGTCGACGGGTGGACGACCCCTGCGTGGCTGCACGCCGAGGCACGGCTGCCCCGCCGGCTCGACGCCGACGCCCTGTTGTCGCCGTTCGACCCCGTCGTGTGGCACCGCCCCCGGGCCGAGCGCCTCTTCGGGTTCCGCTACCGCATCGAGATCTACACGCCCCAGGCGAAGCGGGTGCACGGCTACTACGTGCTGCCCGTGCTGCAGGACGACCAGCTCGTCGCCCGCGTCGACCTCAAGAGCGACCGGCAGGCGGGCGTCCTCCGCGTGCAGGCCTCGTGGCGCGAGCGTGACCTGCCCGTCGACGTCGAGCGCCTCGCGGCGCTGCTCGGCCGGGCCGCCGCCTGGCAGGGGCTCGACGGGGTCGAGGTCGTGCCACGGGGCGACCTCGCCGCCGCGCTCGGGGCCGCCGTCAGGGCCTCGATCCCCGGCGCGGCCCCAGGCGCCGTCCCGGGCTAGAAGCGCGTCGCGTTCTCCCGCAGCCGGGCCACCCGGTCGGCGAGCGGCGGGTGCGTGCTGAACAGGCGGTCCATCACGCCCGGCTTCATCGGGTCGCTGATCCACAGGTGCGACATCGAGGTGCTCTGCTGCTGCATGGGGCGACCGTAGGCGCCGAGCTTCTCGAGCGCGCTGGCCAGCCCCTCGGGGTGGCGGGTCGTGAGCGCCCCGGTGGCGTCGGCGAGGTACTCGCGCTGGCGGGACACCGCCGCCTGGACGCCCGCGGCGGCGAGCGGCGCGATGATCATCGCGACGAGCCCGAGGACGAGGAACACGGGGTTCGAGCCCCCGCCGCCGCCGTTCCCGTTGTTGTTGTTGCGGCCCCCGGTGAGCGCGCTGAGGAAGGACATGCGCATGAGGACGTCGGCCAGGAACCCGACGGCCACGACCAGGCCGAAGACCATGGTCGAGACCCGGATGTCGTAGTTCTTGACGTGGCCCATCTCGTGGGCCATGACGCCCTGCAGCTCGGCGTCGTCCATCAGGCCGAGCAGGCCCGTGGTCGCCGCGACGACCGCGTGCTCGGGATCACGCCCGGTCGCGAATGCGTTGGGGGCAGGGTCGACGACGACGTACACCTTCGGCATCGGCATGCCCATGGTGATCGACAGGTTCTCGACCGTGCGCCAGAGGCGCGGTGCCGTCGTCGCGTCGACCTCTTGCGCGCCGCTCATCGAGAGCGCCTGGCGACCGGCCGCGAAGTACTGGATCAGCGCGTAGACGGCGGCGCCGACGAGCACGACGAACCCGATGGAGGGGCTGTTCCAGAGGGCGGACGCGGCGAAGCCCAGCGCCCCCACGATGAGCAGGAAGATCAGGACGATGAAGACCGTGTTGCGCTTGTTCCGCGCGATGGCCGAGTACATGGCAGGAGCCCTGGCGGAGGCGCGGCGCTAGAACTGGACGCGCGGCGGCTCGGCGATGGCCGAGGGCTCGGCCACCTCGAAGAAGTCGCGCTCGGAGAAGCCGAGGCGCTTCACGAAGAGGGTGTTCGGGAACGTGCGCGTCTTGGTGTTGAACTCGCGGACGCCGCCGTTGTAGAACCGGCGCGCGGCCTGGATCTTGTCCTCGGTGTCGACCAGCTCGGACTGGAGCTGCAGGAAGTTCTGGCTCGCCTGCAGCTGCGGGTAGGCCTCCGACACGGCGAAGATGCTCTTGAGCGCCGTCTGCATGTGGCCCTCGGCGGCGGACGCCTCTGCGGGCGTCTGCGCCCCCAGGGTCTCGGCCCGCGCCTCCGTGACGTTCTGGAACACCTTGGCCTCGTGCGAAGCGTAGCCCTTGACCGACTCGATGATGTTCGGGATCAGGTCGGCCCGGCGCTTGAGCTGGATCGTGATGTCGCTCCACGCCTCGTCGACGCGGACCTTGAGCGTGACCAGGCTGTTGTAGGTCGACCAGAGGTAGATGCCGGCCATCACGACGAGCAGGACGATGATCCCGACGGCGACCAGGGTGGCGATGAGGGCCGGTTGCATGGGTGGTGACTCCTTGGGGATGCGGCTCGGGCGGACGCGTCGCGGTCGTCCTCGGGATGCCGGTCGAGGGTCACGTCGATGCGTGGGCCACTATAAATGCGCTGGATGGGGGCTCCCCGTCAACAGGGCGTCTTCGGGGGGAACTCTCGACATCACCTGTCGGATGCCGGACCGTCGTCGCGAACTGGTCCGCGCGACCGATTGACAGGTGCTCACGCACCGTGCTGAATGGGGAGCAGTGCTCGACACCACGACCTCTCCCTCGCCGCGTCCCGCCTCCGTCGCCGGACGCGCGGTCGGCGTGCGCCGACGCACCCGCCGGGCTCGCCTCGCGTGGCTGCTCGTCCTGGGGACCGTGCTGGCCGGGCTCGCCGTGACGGGCGGGCCGGTCGGCCCCGTGG
>NZ_CAUPYL010000113.1:0-8267 GCF_963515265.1 uncultured Frigoribacterium sp. | reverse complement strand
CCCCGCCCCGGCGGCACGGGCGGGTTCGTCGCCGACGGGCCACCACGACCGCCCGTTCCAGACGAACCCGCCCGTCTAGGGCCCTCGCTGCGGACGCAGCCCGGCCGCCGCCAGCCGCGCCCCGAGCTGCTCGACGTCCAGGGCGGTCGCCCAGTCCCATCGGACGAAGGAGGTCACCTCGTCCAGTCGCCTCACGGCGTCCTCCCTCTTCTTCTCGTCGATCACGACCTGGGCGGGCGTTCGTCCGGCGAGGAAGACCGGGTCCGAGTACTTGAGGTCGCCGTCGGCCTCGCCGACCGCTCCGACGTCCGGCCACCAGAAGTCGACGGTCGAAAGGTGCCTGTCCGACTGCCGGAACTCGTGCTGCAGCTCTGGATCGGGCAGACCGAGGAGGCGCATGCCCACCCTGCTGACCGACTCCAGCGGCCGGTCGGCCAGCGGCGACGCGAAGGCCACCACGGCTTCGACCTTCCGGGCACCCCTGCGCGTGCCTCGCGACGCGAACTCGTCGACCAGCTCGGCGAGCGTGACCGCACCGGCCCGGAGTGCGTGGTCGGTCATGACGACGGAACGGGTGAACGACTCGGTCAGGCAGACGTCCACGAGGGCGACGGCAAGAGGCGTCAGGAGGAGGCCGCCACCTTCCACCTGCGCGTCCCACGAATGGATCCGCGCGTGCTTGACGAAGCCGTGCTCGTGCCTGCTGCCGCCAGCCGGCGGGACGAGCACGTGCACGTGGGCGGGGGGAGCCCCGACCAGGGGCATCCCGTGCAGCACCGCGGCTGACACGTGGCTGACGACCACGGGAGTCCGAGACGCTGCCGCAGCCGCTCGGATACGGAGGCGGTGGCGCTCGTCGACGCCCGCCGCAGCCCACGTCGACGTCAGCACGTACGCGCCGGGTCGCAGCCGCACGAGCTCTCCCCGTGCGCACGAGCGCCGCAGGACGACCGGGTCCAGGCCGACCGACGACACCTGGCGGCTGAGGAGCAGTTCGTGGTGGATGATCGGACTCTGCATGACCGGCAGCCTGTGCGCCCCGGCGGGCTGGCGCCTCCCCGCCCGGCCCCGGCTGGGCAGTGAGCGGCGCCGACGCTGTCTGTGCAGGGTCATCCAGCGGAGCCCTGGGGGAAGAACAGCGGGCGAGTTCGTCGCACGCGGTCTGTCACGACCGCCCGGCTACGACGAACTCGCCCGTTGAGGCGCGGCGCTAGCGGCGCGCGGCTAGCGGCGGTAGTTGGGCGCCTCGACGACCATCTGCAGGTCGTGCGGGTGGCTCTCCTTGAGACCAGCCGCCGTGATGCGGACGAACTTGCCCTTCGTCTTCAGCTCGTCGACCGTGCGCCCGCCCACGTAGAACATCGACTGGCGCAGCCCGCCGGTGAGCTGGTAGACGACGTTGCCGAGCGCGCCGCGGTAGGGCACCTGGCCCTCGACGCCCTCGGGGATGAGCTTGTCGTCGGTGGGGACGTCGGCCTGGAAGTACCGGTCCTTCGAGTACGACGTGTTCTTGCCGCGGGTCTGCATGGCCCCGAGCGAGCCCATGCCGCGGTAGTTCTTGAACTGCTTGCCGTTCACGAAGACGAGGTCGCCGGGGCTCTCGTCGCAGCCCGCGAGCAGCGAGCCGAGCATGACGGTGTCCGCGCCGGCGACGAGCGCCTTGGCGATGTCGCCCGAGTACTGCAGGCCGCCGTCGGCGATGACCGGCACGCCGGCCTCCCGCGCGGCGAGCGACGCCTCGTACACGGCAGTGACCTGCGGCACGCCCACGCCGGACACGACGCGGGTGGTGCAGATCGAGCCGGGGCCCACGCCGACCTTGATGGCGTCGGCGCCGGCCTCGATGAGCGCCTCGGCGCCCGAGCGGGTCGCGACGTTGCCGCCGATGACGTCGACGGCCGCGAACGACGGGTCGGCCTTGATGCGCTTGATCATGTCGAGCTCACCGGTGCTCTCGCCGTTGGCGGTGTCGACGACGAGCACGTCGACGCCCGCGTCGCGGAGCGCGCACGCCCGCTTCCAGGCGTCGCCGAAGAAGCCGATCGCGGCACCGACGCGGAGGCGGCCCTCGTCGTCCTTCGTGGCGTCGGGGTACTTCTCGCTCTTGTCGAAGTCCTTCACGGTGATGAGGCCGCGAAGCTTGCCCGACTCGTCGACGAGGGGCAGCTTCTCGATCTTGTGCTGGGCGAAGATCGCGACGGCGGAGTCGGGGTCGACCCCCTCGGAGGCCGTGATGAGCGGTGCCTTGGTCATGACGTCGCGGACGAACGTCGTCTGCATCTCGAACGGCGACACGAAGCGCATGTCGCGGTTGGTGATGATGCCGACGAGCGTGCCGTCGCGCTCGACGACCGGGAGGCCGGAGACGCGGAACTGGCCGCACAGGGCGTCGACCTCGGCCACGGTCGCGTCCGGCGACGTCGTGACGGGGTTCGTGATCATGCCCGACTCGCTGCGCTTGACCTTGTCGACGTGGGCCGCCTGGTCCTCGATCGAGAGGTTGCGGTGGATGATGCCGATGCCGCCCTGCCGGGCCATGGCGATCGCCATGCGCGACTCCGTGACCGTGTCCATCGCGGCGGAGAGCAGCGGGACGGCGACGCGGATGCGCTTGGTGAGGCGCGACGAGGTGTCCGCCTCGCTCGGGATCACGTCCGTGCGCCCCGGGAGGAGCATGACGTCGTCGTACGTGAGTCCGATGAATCCGAACGGATCCGGCTGGTCCATGAGTCCCCTTCGAAGGAGCGAGTGAGGTGGGAGGAGGGAGCACCGGATCGCCGTCGACTCCGGTGATCGATCTTAACCCGGCCCGCGCCTCCTGCATTCCTGGCCCTGACACGCCGAGATCCGGCCAGAAGGACACGATTCGGTGACGAATTTTCGACTCTCGCCTGTGTCCTGCACGAAACACGGCCGACACACAGCGAAAGTATCTTCACCAACGACGGTGAGCCAGCGGCACCCGGGGCATCGCCCCGACTGGCACCTGTCCAGGAGGTTCCGTGAAACCCGACACGACCATCGCACCGCGCGCGCTGCGGCCTGCCCTGATCGTCACCGTCCTCGCGCTGTTGCTCGGCCTCGCCGGCTCCTTCGTCTCGGTGATGCTGGCGCCCGCCGCAGCCCACGCGTCCGGCGGTGCGACCGCCTCGTGCACCGTCGACCCCGCCACCGGCTGCATCCAGGGCAGCATCCGCACCTCGGAGGGCGAGCCCGCGAGCGGGGTCGTCCTGCAGGTGGCCGGCCCCGGCGGCTTCGAGCAGACCGCGGAGGTGGACGGCACCGGCCGCTGGGCGCTGCCCGTCACCGAGGCCGGCCAGTACACGGTCACCCTCGACACCGACTCGCTGCCCGACGGCCAGTTCCTCACCAACGCCGAGCAGGACGAGCGCATGGTGAACGCCACGCTCGGCGCCAACGCGGGCGTGATCTTCCAGCTCAGCGAGACCGAGGGCGCCACCACCGGCGGCGCCCAGGCCTCGTCGTTCAGCTGGGACCGCGTCGCGCAGCAGTTCGCCTCGGGCATCCGCCTCGGCCTGCTGCTGGCTCTCGCGGCCATCGGCCTCTCGCTGATCTACGGCACCACGGGCCTCAGCAGCTTCTCGCACGGCGAGCAGGTCACCCTCGGCGGGCTCCTCGCCTACGTCTTCGCGAACCAGCTCGGCATGAACATCTTCCTGGCGGCGACGCTGACGGTGGTCATCTGTGCCGCGACCGGGTTCCTGCAGGACGCCGCGATCTGGAAACCGCTGCGGAAGAAGGGGCTGAGCCTCACGCAGCTGATGATCGTCACCATCGGTCTCTCGATCGCGCTGCAGTACGCGTTCCAGTACTTCTTCGGCGCTGCGACGGTGCGCATCCAGACGGCCAACCCGACGACGGTCACGCTCGCCGGGGTCACCCTGACGGTGCAGTCGTACGTGGCCATGGGCATCTCGATCGTGGTGCTCGTGCTCACCGGGCTGTTCCTCACGAAGACGCGCACCGGCCGCGCCACCCGCGCCGTCTCGGACAACCCGGCCCTGGCCGCCGCGTCCGGCATCGACGTCGACCGCATCATCCGCCTGGTCTGGACGCTGGCCGCCGGCCTCGCGGGCCTCTCCGGCGTGATGCTCGGCCTCGTGCTCAACGGCGTCAACTGGATGACCGGCCTGCAGATCCTGCTTCTCATGTTCGCGGCCGTCACGCTCGGCGGACTGGGCACCTCCTTCGGGGCGCTCGTCGGCTCGCTCATCATCGGCGTCATCGTCGAGCTCACCAACCTGGTGCTCCCGGGTGACTTCAAGTACGCCACCGCACTGCTCATCCTGATCGTCATCCTGCTGTTCCGGCCGCAGGGCATCTTCGGTCGCGCCGAGCGGATCGGTTGAGGGGAAGAACCATGGACTACGTCATCGACCTCATCCGCCAGCTCACCGGCGAGGCGCTCGCCCCGACCACCGCGGCGTTCGCCCTCGCGGCCATCGGCCTCAACATCCACTTCGGCTTCACCGGCCTGATCAACATGGGCCAGGCGGCTTTCTTGCTCGTCGGCGCCTACGGCTTCGCGATCTCGCTCGTCAACGGCCTGCCCCTCGGGCTGGCCGTGCTCATCGGGCTCGCGGGCGGTCTCGTGTTCGCGCTCATCCTCGGCGTGCCGACGCTGAAGCTCCGGGGCGACTACCTCGCCATCGTGACCATCTGCGCCGCGGAGATCATCCGCATGGTCGGCCGCTCGAGCATCCTCACGGACGTGACCGGCGGCTCCAACGGCATCACGGGCTCGTCGTACCGCGACCCGTTCACCGCCCTCTCGCCGCTGCCGGACGGCCAGACCACGATCCTGTGGTTCACCTACGACAACAACGGCGTCAACGGCTGGTGGATCCGCATCGTCGCCTGGGCGCTCGTGGCCCTGCTCTGCCTCATCGTGTTCCTGCTCAGCCGCAGCCCGTGGGGCCGCGTGCTGAAGGGCATCCGCGAGGACGAGGACGCCGTGCGCAGCCTCGGCAAGAACGTGTTCTCGTACAAGATGCAGGCGCTGGTGTTCGGAGGCGTGATCGGCTCGTTGGCGGGCATCATCTACGTGCTGCCCTCGTCGGTGCAGCCCGACGCCCTCGGCCGCTCGACGACCTTCTTCATCTGGACGGCCCTGCTGCTGGGAGGCGCCGCGACGGTGTTCGGACCGGTGCTGGGGGCGATCCTGTTCTTCGTCGTCCGCCTCCTGATCCGGACCCTGGCAGGCGACTTCATCCCGGCGAGCATCATGAGCAACCAGCAGGCGGACCAGTTCTCGTACGTCCTCGTCGGCATCGCCCTGATGTGCCTCATCATCTTCCGCCCGCAAGGGATCCTCGGGAACAAGAAGGAGTTGTCGTTCAGTGTCTGAGACGAACACGTCGAGCACGACCTCGGCGAACACGACCGGCACGACCGGCGCGGCCGGCCGTCGCGACAAGCCCGGCTACGACTACGACCGCGAGGTGCTGCGCGGCAAGCTCGGCAGCGTCGAGCGCACCCCCGGCTCGGCCAAGCCCGACTCGATCCTCACCGTCGACAACGTCGTGCGTCGCTTCGGCGGCATGACCGCCGTCGACGTGCAGCACGTCGAGGTGCAGCGCGGCGCCATCACCGCGCTGATCGGCCCGAACGGCGCCGGCAAGACGACCTTCTTCAACCTGCTCACCGGGTTCGACAAGGCGTCGTCGGCACCGACCACGTTCAAGCGCGGGGCCGACACGGCCAAGTGGGTCTTCGACGGCAAGCCGATGGGCAACGTCGGCGCCGCCAAGGTCGCCCGGGCCGGCATGGTGCGCACGTTCCAGCTGACGAAGGCGCTCTCGCGCCTCACCGTCATGCAGAACATGCTGCTCGGTGCCCGCGACCAGCCCGGCGAGAACTTCTTCGTCGGCATCGTGCCGCCGCTCTGGCGGGCGCGCGAGCGCGAGATCACCATCAAGGCCGAGGACCTGCTGCACCGCTTCAAGCTGCACGAGAAGAAGGACGACTACGCGGGCAGCCTCTCCGGCGGCCAGCGCAAGCTGCTCGAGATGGCCCGCGCCCTCATGAGCGACCCCGAGATGATCATGCTCGACGAGCCGATGGCCGGCGTGAACCCGGCCCTGACGCAGTCGCTGCTCGGCCACATCCAGAGCCTGCGCGACGAGGGCACCACGGTGCTGTTCGTCGAGCACGACATGCACATGGTGCGGCACATCTCGGACTGGGTGATCGTCATGGCCGAGGGCAAGGTCGTGGCCGAGGGCCCGGCCGACACCGTCATGGACGACCAGGCCGTCATCGACGCCTACCTCGGCGCCCACCACGACACCGACCTCGGAGACGACTCGCTGCTGACGGACTCGGTGCTCGAGGAGCTCGAGCAGGAGGTGGCGGCCGAGGACGCGGCCCGCGAGGGCGACGCGACGGGCGCCTCCTCGACGACCGGCTCAGGCGGCACGCCGGGGCGCGACCTGCCCGGCTCCCCCGACCCGTCGACCCCGGCGGCCACGAACGCGGCCGCCGACCAGCAGAGCGGAGACAAGCGATGAGCGCCTCGACGACCGAGATGCACCCCGGCACCGAGAAGTTCGCCGGCATCGAGCCGATCATGAACGCCAGCGACCTCACGGCGGGCTACCTGCCCGGGGTGAACATCCTCAACGGGTGCGACCTGGTCTGCTACCCCGGCGAGCTGATCGGCATCATCGGCCCGAACGGCGCCGGCAAGTCGACGCTGCTCAAGGCCCTGTTCGGCCTCGTCAAGATCCACTCGGGCAGCGTCACGCTCGGCGGCGAGGACATCACGAACCTCAAGGCCAACAAGCTCGTGCAGGCCGGCGTCGGCTTCGTGCCGCAGACGAACAACGTGTTCCCCTCGCTCACCATCGAGGAGAACCTGCAGATGGGGATGTTCCTCCGCCCCAAGCTGTTCGCCGAGCGGCTCGAGTACATCTACGACCTGTTCCCCGTGCTCGGCGACCGCCGCGGCCAGCGTGCCGGGTCGCTCTCGGGCGGTGAGCGCCAGTCGGTCGCGATGGCCCGCGCGCTGATGATGGACCCCAAGGTGCTGCTGCTCGACGAGCCGTCGGCCGGCCTCTCGCCGGTGCGACAGGACGAGACCTTCATCCGCACCCGCCGCATCAACAAGGCCGGCGTCTCGGTCATCATGGTCGAGCAGAACGCCCGTCGGTGCCTGCAGATCTGCGACCGCGGCTACGTGCTCGACCAGGGCCGCAACGCCTACTCGGGCACCGGACGCGAGCTGGCCGACGACCCCAAGGTGATCGAGCTCTACCTCGGCACCCTGGCCAAGGACATGGACTCCTGAGATCGATCTGAGCACCGTCGAAGGCCCCGCACGATCTCGTGCGGGGCCTTCGTCGTGCGGGGCCTTCGTCGTGCGGGGCCTTCGTCGTGCGTGGACGGGGGCGCAGGCAGGCGTGCCGGGACGGGACCCGGCGCGCCTGGGCTGCCCCGCGCCTCCTTCGCTGCCTGACGCCGGCTGACCGCACCGGCACAGGCACCAGAGCGAGAGAGATGCTCGCGGCCAGCCCTGCAGGTGCTGGCTCCGCGGCCTCGTGCAGTTCGCATCACTCTCAAATCACGGGGGGGGGGGGGGGGGGGGGGGGCCGGGGGGGGGGGGGGGGGCGGGCGGGGGGGGGGGGGGGGGGGCCCCCCGGGGGCCCCCGGGCACCCCGGGGCCCCCGGGGGGGCCGGGGGGCCCCGGGCGGTGGGGCCGGCCCGGGCCCTCGAAGGGGGTGAGCCGATCATCCTGGTCGCCAACGACCACGAGGAAGTCGGTTCGCAGACCCGCTCTGGGGCCGGCGGCCCCTTCCTCGAGACGGTCCTGGGCCGACTGGCCGGGGTGCTCGGTATCAATGGCGACGCCCGGGCGGCCATGCTCGCCCGCTCCATCTGCGTGTCCGCGGATGCCGGTCACGCCGTCCACCCGGGTCATCCTCAGCTGCACGACCCGGCGGTCAGACCGGCTCTCAACCGGGGGCCGCTGGTCAAGATCAACGCCCAGCAGCGCTACGCCACCGATGCCGTCGGCACCGCCGTGTGGCTGCGCGCCTGCGCCGCTGCAGACGTGCCGGTGCAGGATTTCGTCTCCAACAACACCGTCCCCTGTGGTACGACCATCGGCCCGATCACCGCCGCGCGGCTGGGGATCACCACCGTCGATATCGGTCAGCCCCTGCTGTCGATGCACTCCCAGCGGGAGATGTGCGGCGTCGCCGACGGACTGTGGATGGCCCGGGCCATGCGGGCCTTCTGGCTGGGGG
>NZ_CAUPYL010000112.1:0-8304 GCF_963515265.1 uncultured Frigoribacterium sp. | reverse complement strand
GTCGTCGGCACCGCCTCCTACGCCCTGCGCCAGGCCGACGTCGACGCGGGCGCGCTCGCCAACACCGCCGTGGCCACGGCGACGCCGCCCGTCGGCGCGGCCGTGACGACCCGCGGCTCCTCGACCTTCCCCCTCGCGTCCGCGGGCGCCGTCTCCCTGACGAAGACCGCGACCGTGTCCGGCGTGGGCGGGGTCGGGGACACGGTCACCTTCGACTACGTCGTCACCAACACGAGCGCCGTCACGCTGGCGGGCGTCGGCGTGGTCGACGGCCTCGCCGGGCTAGGGCCCGTGGGCTACGGCGTGTTCCCCGGAGGCACCGAGGGCGTGCTGGCCCCCGGCGAGTCCGTGACGGCCAGCGCCGCGTACACGATCCGGCAGTCGGACGTCGACGCCGGCGTCGTCGCGAGCACGGCGACGGCGACCGGGCGCACCCCGCAGGGCGTGGTCGTCTCGGCGGAGGCCGGCACGACGACCCCGACGGTCGCGGCGGCCCCCGGCCTCTCGACGACGAAGAGCGTCACGCCCGCGGCGGGCGCACGCCTCGGCGACACCGTGCGCTACACGGTCACCGCGTCGAACACGGGCAACGTCACGCTGACGGGCGTAGTCCTGACCGACCCCCTGCCCGGTCTCTCGACCCTGACCCCCGGTGCCTGGCCCGACGGCGTCGCCGGCCGCCTGCTGCCCGGCCAGTCCGTCTCGGCCACCGCGAACTACACGATCCGCCAGGCGGACGTCGACAGAGGGTCGGTCACCAACACCGCGACGTCGACGGGCACCACGCCTGCCGGGGCCCTGGTGTCGGCGCCGAGCGCCCCCCTCACCTCGCCGACCGCCGTCGCGGCTCCGTCGCTCGCGATCACGCAGACGGGCAGCCTCGCCGCCGGCGCCGCGGGCCGTGCCGGTGACGTCGTCACGTGGTCGTCGACCGTCAGCAACTCCGGCGACCAGACCGTGACCGGCATCACGGTCGCCTTCGGCCTGCCGGGGACGTCCACTCCCGTCGTCCGCTGGCCCGGCGCGGTCGGCGTCCTGGCTCCGGGGCAGACGGCTACGGCGACGGCCACCTACACGCTCACGCAGGCCGACGTCGACGCCGGCAGCGTCTCCGACCTGGCGACGACGCGGGGGACCTCGCCCGCCGGCACGGCCGTCGAGGCCTCCGCCCCCGCCACCGTGCCGATCGGCAGCGACGCGCGGATCACGCTCGAGAAGATCGGTCGCATCGCCCCCGGCAGCGCGGGAGAAGAGGGCGACCCCCTGCAGTACGTCTTCACGGTGCGGAACGCCGGGAACGTCAGCCTGACCGGGGTCACCCTCGTCGACGCGCTGCCGGGCGTCGTGGTCGGCGGCTGGGCCTGGCCCGACTCCTCGCGGCCCGGCGAGCTCGCCCCGGGAGCCGTCGCGACGGCCGTCGGCGACTACACGGTGACCCAGGCCGACGTCGACGCGGAGTCCGTTACCAACAGCGCGACCGTGAGGGCGACGTCGCCCGGCGGACAGGTGGTCGAGGGCAGCGCGACCGTCGTCGTGCAGACGGGCGAGCAGCGCGCCGACCTGATCACGACCAAGTCCGCCGTCGTCGAGGGCGACGGCGGGGTCGGCGACGACGTCGTCTACTCGTTCACGGCCGAGAACACCGGCAACGTCACCCTGACCGGCGTCGAGGTCGTCGACGGCCTGCCGGGCCTGAGCCCCGTCGAGTACGTCCTGTGGCCGGGCGCGCCGAACGTCCTGGCGCCCAGGGAGAAGGTCTCCGCGACCGCGACCTACACGATCACCCAGGCGGACGTCGACCGCGGCTCGGTCACGAACGCGGCCCGCTCGGTCGGCACCTCCCCGGCCGGCGTCGCCGTCACCAGCGCCTCCGTCGCCGTCGACACCCCCACGGTGCGCCGTGCCGCCGCGGTCTCCGTCGACAAGACCGCCTCGCTGGCCGGCGACCCCGCCGCCGGCTCCGTCGTCACCTACTCGTTCACGGTGACGAACTCCGGCAACACCACCCTGTACGCGCCGACCGTCGCGGACGCCCTGCCGGGCCTGTCGCCGATCGACGTCGGCGCACTGCCCGCGGTCCTGCGGCCCGCCCTGCTCGACCCGGAGACGGGCGACGTCGTCCGCCCGGCCGACAGCGCCAGCGTGACCGCGACCTACGCGCTCACGCAGGCCGACGTCGACGCCGGGGCGGTCGCGAACTCGGCCACGGTGACGGCCACGTCGAGGCCGACGCCCGGCTCTCCCGTCGACCAGTCCGTCGTCGTCACCTCGAGCGACGCGGCCAGCGTGCCGCTCGCGGCGGCCCCGGGCCTCACGCTCGACAAGCGCGCCACGCTGCCGAGCGGAGTGGCCGCGGCCCGCGTCGGCGACGTGGTCACCTACTCGTTCACGGCCGTGAACACGGGCACCGTGACGCTCGACGGGGTGGCGATCACCGACCCCCTCGCCGGTCTCTCCGCGCTCACGACGACCTGGCCGGGTGACCCGGGCGTGCTCGCGCCCGGGGACACGGCCGCCGCGACCGCGACCTACACGGTCACGCAGGCCGACGTCGACGCGGGTGCCGTGCGCAACCAGGCATCGGTCGTCGGGGCGACCCCCGCCGGCGACGACCTCCTCGTCCTCTCGCCGCAGACGGTGCTCCCGACGGTCGCCGCCGCACCGCAGCTCACGACGTCCGTGGTGTCGAGGGTCGGCGGGCTCGGACAGGTCGGCGACGTCGTCGAGTACGACGTGGTGATCTCCAACGAGGGCAACGTCACCGTCGAGGGCATCGCGCTCGACGCCCGCCTCGCCGGAGGAGGCGCCCTCGCGCCCCTGGCGTACGACGCCTTCCCGAGCGGCACGGCCGGCACCCTCGCCCCCGGCCAGTCCGTGACCGTGCGCACGAGCCACGTCCTCACCCAGGCCGACCTCGATGCGAGCTCCGTCGTCTTGACCACCGTCTCGGCCGGCACCGCCGCCGTCAGCGGCACCTCCGTGACGAGCGCCACGACCAGGACGTCCGACGTCACGGCGGCGGCGTCGCCGTCGATCGCCGTGACCGACGAGGGAGCGCTCGCGAGCGGCGCCACCGGGGTCGCCGGCGACGCCGTCGCGTGGCGCTACTCCGTGACGAACACCGGCAACGTCACCCTCACCGACGTGAGACTGACGGACGAGCTCCTCGTCGACGGCCTCGCCGTGGCGTGGCCCGGTGCGACCGGGCAGCTCGCCCCCGGCCAGACCGCGACCGCCACGTCGACGCACCGCCTGACGCAGGACGAGGTCGACGCCGGCGGCGTGGAGAGCGTCGCGGAGGCGAGGGGCACGTCGCCGGCCGCGACCACCGTGACCGCCAGGACGACCGCCCTCGTCGAGGTGCTCGCCCGCGGCGCCCTCTCCGTCGTCAAGACCGGCGCCCTCGCCGACGGCGCCGAGGGCGGCGTGGGCGACACGGTCGTCTACCGCCTCGAGATCACCAACACGGGCAACGTCACCCTCGACGGGGGCGTCCTCGTGGACGCGCTGCCCGGCCTCGGCACGCCGACGATCACTTGGCCGGTGCCCGAGGAGCCGGGGCTCGTGCCGGTCGGCGCGACCGTCATCGGCGTCGCCGGGTACCCGCTCACCCAGGCCGACGTCGACCTGGGCTACATCGACAACACGGCAGCGGTCCGCGCGACGACGCCCGCCGGCGACCAGGTCGACGTGCCGTCGAACACCGTGCGGGTCACGACGGCCCTGCCCGCGCCCGCGCTCACCACGACCAAGACGGCCACGACCGCCGACGGCGCCGCGCCCGGCGAGGGCGACGTCGTCACGTACCGCGTGACGACCCGCAACACCGGCACCGTCACGCTCACCGGGGTCGCCCTGACCGACTCGCTGCCGGGGCTCTCGCCGATCGTCGTCGACGCGTGGCCCGGCACCGCCGGCGTGCTCGCCCCCGGCGAGGAGATCGGCGGCACCGCGACCTACACGGTGTCCCTCGCCGACGTCGACGCCGGATCGGTCGTGAACTCGGCCGGGGCGACCGGCGTCGCACCCCGCGGCGCGACAGTCGAGTCCGTCCCCGTCGTCGTCACGACGCCGACCGAGGAGGCGTCCCCGGAGATCCTCGTCAGCAACACGGCGGTCCCGCTGCCGGGCTACCGCGGCGTCGCCGGCGACCAGGTGCAGCTGGCCTACACGCTGGTGAACGACGGCAACGTGACGCTCTCGTCCGTCGCCTTCGTCGACGCCCTCGCCGCCGCCTCCTCGCCCACCTACCTGTTCCCGAACGCGGACGGCACGACCGTCCGCCCCGGGCAGGCCGTGACCGCGACCGCCGTCTACACCCTGACGCAGGCCGACGTCGACGCCGGCTCCCTGTCGAGCCTCGTCACGGGCTCGGCCACCTCGCCCCGGGGCGTCGTCCTCTCGGGGACCGCGCCCGCGACGCTCTCGATCGCGCCGGCCCCCGGCCTCTTCATCGACAAGCTCACCGTCGAGCGCGGCAAGGCCTTCGGGCTCGGCGAGAGCATCGACTACACGATCACCGTGACGAACACCGGCACGGTGACGCTGTCGGGCGTGCTGATCTACGACGCGCTCGACGGGCTGTCGCGGCCGGTCGTCACCTGGCCCGGCCAGGAGCGCGTGCTCGCACCGGGGGAGTCGGCGAGGGCCACCGCGTCGTACGTCGTGCGGCAGTCGGACGTCGACCGCGGCACCGTGACCAACCTCGCGAGCGCGTCGGCACAGACCCCCACGGGCGCGTCGGTGCCGACGGTCTCGGACGAGGTCGTCAACCGCACCGTCGCCGCGGCTCCGGAGGTCACCACGACGTCGACCGCGACGGTGGGCGGCACGGGCGCCGGCGTGGTCGGCGACACGGTCACCTTCACCGTGCTGGTGCGCAACACGGGCAACGTCACCCTCGCCGGCGTCACGACGTCCACCCCGCTGCCCGGCCTCTCGGCCCCCGCGACGACGTGGCCGGGCGACGAGGGCGTGCTCGCCCCCGGCCAGGCGGTCGAGACGCGCGCGACCTACGTCCTCACCCAGGCCGACGTCGACCGAGGCTCGGTGGCGCTCGGCGCGACGGGATCCGGCACGGCGCCCGACGGCCGTGTCGTCGACGCGCCCGCGCCGCTGCTCACCGTGCCCACGGCGGCAGCGGCACCCGCCGCCGTCGTCACCGACAGCGGCTCGCTCGCGCCCGGTGCGACCGGCCTCGCCGGCGACGAGCTCGTCTTCACCTACACGCTGGCGAACACCGGCAACACGACCCTGACCGCCGTCGGCTTCACGGACGGCAACGCGGGCGTCGGCGCACCGGCCTACGCCTGGCCCGGAGCCGAGGGAGTGCTGGCTCCCGGCCAGACCGTCACCGCGACCGCCCGCTACACGCTGACGCAGGCCGACGTCGACGCAGGCTCGGTCACGAGCGTCGTCGACGGCACGAGCACCGACCCGGCCGGCGTCGTGCGCACCGCCTCCGCCCCGGCGACCGTCACCGTCGCCCCGGCCCCCGCGCTCACCGTCCTCAAGTCGGCCGAGATCGTCTCGGGCACCGGAGGCGCGGGCGACGTCGTCCGCTACCGGCTCGACATCACGAACACCGGCTCGGTCACCCTCACCGACGGGCGCCTCCTCGACCCCCTGCCCGGTCTCGGCACGCCGCAGATCACCTGGCCCGACCCCGAGCGGCCCGGTCGCGTCGCCGTCGGGGAGACGGTCGTCGGCGTCGCGGACTACGCGCTGACCCAGGCCGACGTCGACCTCGGCCACATCGACAACCAGGCCTCCGTCTCGGCCGTGACGCCCCAGGGCGTCGAGGTCCGCGCCGAGTCGAACACCGTCAGCGTGACGACCGTGGAGCCGTCGCCGGCGCTCACGGTCACCCAGACCGGCGCCGTCCGGGCCGCCGGTGCCGCCGGCGACACGGTCGACTGGGTCGTCGTCCTGCGGAACACCGGCAACGTGACCCTCGAGGGCGTCGCCCCGACGGGCACGCTCGCCGACCTCTCCGACTACGTCGTCGAGTGGCCAGGGGCCCCGGGAGTGCTCGCGCCGGGAGCCGTGGCGACCGCCCGCGCGTCGTCGCCGGTCGAGCAGTCGGACGTCGACGCGGGCTCCGTGACGAACGTGGCCGCCGCCTCCGGCACCTCCGCCCGTGACGGTGCTGCGGTGGTCGGCCCCGACGCCCCGACGACCGTGGCGACGCTCGCCGCGGCCCCCGGCCTGTCGGTCACCAAGACGGCGGCCCTGGCCGACGGCGACCGCGGCGTGGCCGGCGACACGGTCTCGTTCTCGTACACGGCGACCAACACGGGCACCGTGACGCTCACCGGGGTCCAGCTGGTCGACGCCCAGGCCGGCGCCGGGGCCCCGACCTACGCCTGGCCCGGCACGCCCGGGGTCCTCGCGCCCGGACAGAGCGTCACGGCCACGGCCGCGTACACGCTGACGCAGTCGGACGTCGACTCGGGCGGGCAGTCGTCGACCGTCACGGCGACCGGTCGCACCCCCGCGTCGTCGACCGTCCAGGCGACGGCGACGGACGGCGTCGTGCTCGCCGACGAGGCCTCCATGGTCGTCGCGAAGTCGGGTGCCGCCCGAGGTGCAGGAGGCGTCGGCGACGTCGTCGACTACTCGTTCTCGATCACGAACACCGGCGACGTCACCCTCTCGCTCGTCGACCTGGTCGACCAGCTCGGCGGCGTGTCCGACCCGCAGATCACCTGGCCCGGCCAGCCCGGCACGCTCGCCCCCGGGCAGGTCGCCACCGCCACGGCGACGTATGCCGTCACCCAGGCCGACGTCGACCGCGGCAGCGTCGGCAACACCGCCGTCGCGACCGGCAAGCCGCCCGTCGGCGACACGATCAGCGTGAGCTCGCCGCTGACGACGACGACGGTCCAGCCCGCCGCGCCCGGGCTCAGCGTCTCGAAGACCGGCGCCGTCCGGGCCGACGGCGCCCTGCGCGACACAGTCGACTGGACGTTCGTGGTCGCCAACACGGGCAACGTCACGGTGACGGGCATCGACCTCGTCGACGACGTGCCCGGCGTCTCGACGCCCGCCGTCCGCTGGCCGGGCGCCGACGGCGTGCTCGCCCCTGGTCAGCAGGCCACCGCGACCGCCACCTCCGAGATCGGCCAGGCCGACCTCGACCGCGGACAGGTGCTCAACGTCGCGACCGCGACCGGCTCGTTCGCCGGCGTCGCGGTGTCCGCGACGACGGGCGAGGTGTCCACGCCCACCGCCGCCCCGGTCCCCGGGATCGCCGTGACGGACTCCGGCGCGCTCGCCCCGGGCTCGACCGGTGTGGCCGGCGACTCCGTGACCTGGTCCTACCGCGTCACCAACACGGGCACGGTCACCCTCACCGGGGTCGACGTGGCCGAGCGCGTCCCCGGGACGACGGCCCCCGTCGTCGTGTGGCCGGGCGAGCCGGGCGTGCTCGCGCCGGGTGCGTCGGCGACCGCCACCACGACCGCGGTCCTCACGCAGGCCGACGTCGACGCCGGTGCCGTCTCCAGCACCGTCGACACCACGGGCACCGACCGGGCAGGCACCGTCGTGGCCGCCCGCGCCTCCGCCACCGTGCCGATCGCCCCCGCCGGCGCCCTCGTGGTGACCCAGGTCGGCGGCGTCGTCGCACCCGGCATCGGCCAGGTCGGCGACACCGTCGAGTACGTCGCGACGGTCCGGAACGAGGGCAACGTCACGCTCGCCGACGTGGACGTCGCGCTGAGCCTCGCCGGGCTGACCGCCGACACGATCGACTGGCCCGCCGCCCCCGGCGTGCTCGAGCCCGGCCGGTCCGTCCTGGTGCGCGCGACGCTGACGCTGACCCAGGCCGACGTCGACCGGGGCTTCGTCGAGAACACGGCCTCGGCCCGGGGCACGGCCCCCGGCGGCGCCGAGGTCACGGCCGTCGCCGGCGCGGTCCGCGTCGCCACCGTCTCCGCGGTGCCCGGCATCACGACGACGAAGAGCGGCGCGGTCTCCGGCGCCGGAGCTGTCGGCGACCTCGCGACCTTCGAGATCGTCGTCCGCAACACGGGCAACGTGACCCTCACGGGCGTCTCGGTCGCCGACGACCTCGAGGGGCTCTCGCCGCTCGCCTACGGCCCCTGGCCCGGTGCGGAGGGTGTCCTCGCCCCCGACCAGTCCGTCACGGCGACCACGACGATCGTCCTCGACCAGGCCGACGTCGACGCCGGCGGACTCGTCAACACGGCCACGGCCACGGGGACGCCCCCGGGCGGGGCCGCCCCCGTGGGCGACGCCTCCGACCCGGCGCCGGTCGCCGCCGAGGCCTCGCGCCCCGCC
>NZ_CAUPYL010000111.1:0-8304 GCF_963515265.1 uncultured Frigoribacterium sp. | reverse complement strand
CTGCATGAGGCCGGGGTGCACGGTCTCGCCGCGGGTGGCGGCCCGTGCGAGGTCGTCGGTGCTGCCGCTGCGGGGCTGCTCGTGGGCGGGCAGCTCCTCCGTGAGGCGGGCCTGGACGAGCTCGCGCTGCTGCGGGGTCAGGCGGGCGAACGCGTCGCGGTGCACCTGCTCGAGCTGCTCGGGCTCGGCCGTGCGGAGGAGGTAGTCGTACTTGCCGAGGGCGACGCGGTCGGCCTCGGTCGCGCGGGGAGCGCCGGACGCGCTGTGCTGCTGGGCCGGGCGTTGCTGCTCGCCCTGCTGACGCCCGTCGTGGCCGCCCTGCTGGCGCGGGTCGTAGCCGCCCGGCTGGCGCTGGTCGTAGCCGCCCGGCTGGCCCTGCCGCCCCTGGTCCGGCTGGCCGTGACCCTGCTGGCCGTGACCCTGCTGACGCCCGTCGTAGCCGCCCTGCTGGCCGTAGCCCTGCCCCTGCTGCTGGCCGTAGCCGGCCTGCCCTTGCTGCGGGCCACCTCCTCGCTGGTCGCCCTGCTGCTGCTGGCTGCCGTCGCCGGTCAGCTTGTCTGCCGCCGTGCGGACGAGGTCACGCCAGTCGGTGCCGGAACCCGAGCCGGAGCCGGCACCCGGTCGCGGCGGCTGGCCGTTGCGGGAGGACGAGGAGGAGTTCGAGTCGCCGAGCGCTTTCGCGGCGGCGCCCAGGAGGCGCTTGAAGTCGGGCATGACCACATCGTGCTGGCCCACGATGTGCAGACCCCCGGGAGGACCTGCGGAAGTCATCCGAACTGCCTCGTCTGCTCGCCCGCCTCCTCGGCTCGCGTGCTCGCGCCCTCGCGTGCTCGCGCCCTCGCGTGCTCGCGCCCTCTGCCACAGGTGACTTGCCGTTTCGCGGTGCTCTGGAGGCGGTGAGGCCCCGCGAAGTGGCAACTCGCGGTGTGAGGACGAGCACGACGACGCCCGCCCCAGGCGGCGACCACGGAGGTCCGTGGTGCCGCCCGGGGCGGGCGAGGTGGTGCGGTGGTGCGGTGCGGTGCTACTCGGCCGAGTCGACCGTCAGCGCGCGGCGGCGACGGGCGGCGACGAGCAGCCCTCCGCCGACGAGCAGGAGCAGCGCGGCGCCGACGACGCCCTGCGACGCCTCCGAACCCGTGTAGGCGAGGCCGGCCGGACGCGTCACGGGGGCGGCCGGTGTCACGACGGGCGGGACCACGGCAGCGGCGACGAGCGAGAAGGCGACGGTGTTCGAGAAGTCCGACACGGCGCCTTCCTCGTTCACGGAGCCGTCGGCGTTCAGCTCGGCCGCGATGGCCTGGGTGACGTACTCACCGGGGAGCAGCGAGACGGAGACCGTCCAGTTGCCCTCCGCGTCGACCAGGATCGGGTCGGCGAGGTCGGTGAGGTAGAAGCGGCCCTCGGCGGGCGACTCGGTGATGGTCCCGTCGAGGAACGACGGGTCGGCGACGGTCAGCACGATGCCGGTGCCGACGGGGCCGGTGCCGGAGACAACGACGGTGCCGCCCGTGACGACCTGCCCCTCCGTGGGGCTGGTGATCACCGGGGTGGGCGTGAGCAGGACGATCTCGTCGGCGACGGTCACGTCCACGGCCTGGACGATGCCCGAGCGGACTCCGGTCAGTGTGATCGTGTAGTCGTCGGCGAGCACGTCGTCGGCGAAGACGATCGTGTCGGCGTAGGCGCCCACGGTGTCGTCGGCGTAGTAGTTCAGCTCACGGTCGGCGAGCACGACGACGGCGCCGTCGGAGTCGGTCACGACGGTGGTGACCTCTTCGTTGGGGCTGAAGCCGGTGGCGGCGATCGCGACGCCGGTGGTGCTCGCCTCGTCGACGGTCACCTCGGCCGGCGTCGCCGTGATCGTCGGGGCGATCGCGGGCACGGGAGCCTCGGCGAACGTGAAGGCCACGCCCAGCGGCCCGACCTGCGCGGCCGGGTTCGACTGGGTGACGTTCGCACCCGTGCCGAGCGAGCCCGGCGCGAGGTCGAGGAACGTCGTCGGGACCGCGAAGGTGCCGTCCGGGTTCGCCGTCGCGGAGCCGGCGACCGAGTTGCCGAGGTTCTTGTTGCTGTACGTCACCGTGACGGTGCTGCCCGGCTGCGCCGTGCCCGTGAAGACCGGGGTCGTCGTGTCCACGACCTGGGTCGTGCCCGGGTACGTCACGGTGAAGGGGGAGGCGGGGTTCGGCGCGACGGCGAGCTCGAACGTGTAGGTGGACGGCGTGACCTCGGGGTCGGCGACGCCGGTCGTGGCGTTCGCTCCCGAGACGTTCGCGACGACCGTCGTCTCGCCGGGCAGCAGGTCGCCGAAGTTGGCGTTCGTCGTGAACGAGGTGTCGGCGTTGGTCGTGGTCCCGCCGAAGATGCCGTTGACGAACGTGCCGTCGCCTCGGTCGTACGTGAGCACGAGGGTGTCGGCCTGGGGCAGGCCGGTGCCCGCGAGCGGCACGACCTGGGCGAAGCCGGTCGAGTTGTCGTAGGTGGAGCCGGGCGCCGGCGACGTGATCGTCACAGGAGCGGCCGCGGAGGCGGGCCCTGCGGCGAGCAGGACACCTCCGAGGGCGAGTACGAGGGCCGTCGGCGCAGCGACGAGGCCCCTTCTGGCTGATGAGCGCAAGGGCGTTCTTTCTCTCGAGGTGGATACGTGCGTCATTGCAGTTCCGTCGCGGCCCAGCACCCCGAGGGAGGAGGGGCGAGCCCCTGCCCGGAACATAACAGAACCTCAAGGATGCGGTAAGAGGGTCCTGTGAGTCTGTTCGCGGCACCGCGAGCCGCATCCCGATGACGCTCGCGGGGGCTGGGAGCGCGCGTGACTCCCCGGACGCGTCGTCTCGATCGGGCGCGAGGCGCGAGGCGAGCGAGGCGCGAGGCGCGGGAGGCGGGCTAGAGCACATCGGCGACGAGCTCGAACACACGGTCGGGCGCCTCGAGGTGCATGTCGTGGTGCACGCCGGGCAGGCAGTCGAGAGCGTCGAAGACGGAGCCGTCGGCCAGCCACGACCCGACGACGACCGGCCACGGCACGGTGGTGCGCACGGCACGTCCACACGCTGGCTCCGCCGCGTGCGTTCCTCGGCCAGAGGGATGGACGATCTCCCTGAACGAAGTGCACGCTCCCTGCAGACAGTGCACGATCGGTACATGAACCGTTCCGTGAAGATCATCCTCCCCCTCGTGCTGGCCTCGTCGCTCGGCCTGCTCGTCGCGGGCTGCACCTCGGGCGACCCGGACGTGTCGTCGACCGGCGCCTCCTCGTCCGCCTCGCCGTCGGCTCCCGACCCGGTCGCCTCCGACAGCCCCGCCGCGACCGACCCCGCCGAGCCGAGCGCGACCCCGGGTCCCGACGGCGCCTCGGGAGGCGGCGGCGACCTCGGCGACGGTGCCTCGAGCGACGCGTCGGCCCGCTGCACGGTCGACGAACTCGGCATCGAGATCGCCGACGGAGGCGGTCAGGGAGGCGGCGGCGCGGCGGGCAGCTACGGCGTCGCGTTCATCTTCACGAACACCGGCGATCGCACCTGCACGCTGCAGGGCTGGCCGGGCGTCTCGTTCGTCGGCGGCGGGAACGGCACCCAGGTCGGCGCCTCCGCCACCCTCGACCGTGGTACTCCGCACGACACCCAGGACCTGGCGCCGGGAGGGGAGACCCAGGCCCTCGTCAAGATCACGCAGGCCGGGAACTACGACCCGGCCGAGTGCCAGCCCACCGCGACCGACGGGTTCCGTATCTACCCGCCCGGATCGGTCCGGTCGATCTTCGTCGGCGCGTCGGGCTCGAGCTACGAGGCGTGCGCGAACGCGGCCGTGCAGCAGCTCTCGCCGAGCGCGCTCGCCGCGTTCTCGCCCGCTGGGCGATCGAGGCGAAGCGTCGCGGGGGTCCGAGCCGGCCGGACCCCCGCGACGCGTCACCCGGACGGACAGAGGCCCTGCCCGCCCGGGCCCGGCGGACGCGCTACGGGACGATGACCGCGCGGCCGCGCACCGTGCCCGCGGCGAGGGCCTCGTAGGCCGCCGGGCCGTCGTCGAGCGAGTAGCGCTGCGTCTCGACCGAGACGCGGCCCGACCGGGCGAGGTCGAGCACCTCGATCAGCTCGGAGCGGCTGCCCCAGTACGGCACCCGGACGGCGGCGTCGTAGGCGATCGAGCCGAAGCCGACCTCTGCGGTGCCGCCGCCGATCCCGACGAGGGTGACGTCCGCCTCCGAGGCGGCGACCGACGTGGCGAGGGCCACCGTGGGAGGCGCCCCCACGAAGTCGAACACGGCGTTCGCGCCCAGCCCGCCCGTGAGCTCGCGGATGCCGTCGGCCGCGTGCTCGTCGCTGATCAGCACGTGGTCGGCACCGACGTGGGTGGCGAGCTCGAGCTTCTCGTCGCTGACGTCGAGGGCGATGATCTGCGCGCCCGACAGCGCCTTGAGGATCTGGATGCCGACGTGCCCGAGGCCGCCGGTGCCGATCACGACCGCGAAGGTGCCCGCCCCGAGCTTCGGCAGGGACGTCTTGATCGCGTGGTACGGAGTGAGCCCGGCGTCGGTCAGCGACACGTTCTGGACGGGGTCGAGGTCGCCGAGCGGCACCAGGTGCCGGGGGTCGTCCACGACCATGTACTCGGCCATCGAGCCGGGGGCGCCGAGGCCGGGAGGCTTGATGCCCTCGGCGGCCGCGTTGACGCAGTAGTTCTCCTTGCCCTGCGAGCAGGGGCGGCAGCGGCCGCAGCCCCACGGGCCGTAGACGGCGACGGCGTCGCCGACCTGCAGGTGCTCGACCCCCTCGCCGAGCTCGTCCACGACGCCCGCGCCCTCGTGCCCGAGCGTGAGGGGCAGGGGGTAGCCGCCCGCCGCGTAGTCCTCCTCGCTGAGGCCCATGACGAACTCGTCGCTGTGGCAGACCCCGGCGGCGGTGATCTTGAGCAGCACCTGCCCGGGGCCGGGCGACGGCTTCTCGATCTCGACGACCTCGGGGTGCTGACCGATCTTCGTGTACTGGAGTGCCTTCATGGCCAGAGGCTACGCCGCGCGCGTCACCCGTGCCCGACACCTGTCGGCTTGCCGGCCTGCTGGTCGGCCCGCCCGCGTGTCCGAGCGCCGCGAGTGGTCAGAAGACGTCCTCCACGGGCTCGGGCAGGACATCTCCTGACCACTCGGCGCCGGCACACGGCCGGCTCAGGCGAGGGCGGGCAGCTCGCGCAGGACGAGGTTCATCATCACTTGCGACATGACGACCTCGTCGCGCTGGTTCAGCACCTCGATGCGGGTGCGCACGAGGCCGCGGTCGGGCTTCGAGGCCGAGACGCGCGACGAGAGCACGGTGAACCGCGCCCTGAGGGAGTCGCCCGGCCGCACCGGCAGCAGCCAGCGCAGCTCGTCGACCCCGGGCGAGGCGACGCTCGCGCGCTGGTTCAGGAACCCGCCCACCATCAGCCGCATCATCAGCGCCGTCGTGTGCCAGCCGCTGGCGATGAGGCCGCCGAACGGGCTCCTCCTCGCCGCCTCGGGGTCGACGTGCATGTCGTGGGGGTCGAACGAGGAGGCGAACGCCACGATCTCGGACTCGGTCACCTCGAGCGGGCCGTGCGTCTCGACGAGCCCGGCCACGTAGTCGTCGAAGGTGCGGTCGGGCAGGGCGCGCGCGGGGAGGGGGACGGTGGTGCGATCGGTCATGTTCCGATCCTCCGCCACTCACGACGTCCCGTCGGACACCTCTGGGGTGACGCGCGTGACAAGACCCGCTCCTGCAACTTCCCCCGAGTCGCAGGGAACGCAAGCCCCCAAGGTCACGATCAGGCCTCGATCGCCGCGCACCGACCAGGAATCGGCGACAATGGACGATGTATGGCTGTTCTACCGGTCATGTCGAACACCCGGCCACCACGGTTCCGACAGGCAAGGAGAACAGATGATCACGTTCGAGGGCGTCAGCAAGGTCTATCCCGACGGCACGGTCGCCGTCGAGCAGCTCGACATGGAACTGCCGACCGGCGAGCTCACCGTCCTGGTCGGCCCCTCCGGCTGTGGCAAGACCACCTCGCTGCGCATGATCAACCGCATGGTCACCCCGTCGACCGGCCGCGTGCTCATCGACGGCGTCGACGTCGCCGGGCAGGACGAGGCGCTGCTGCGCCGCGGCATCGGCTACGTCATCCAGGCCGCCGGCCTGTTCCCGCACCGCACGATCGTCGAGAACATCATGACGGTGCCCGCCCTCGTCGGCACGAGCAAGAAGGCGGCCCGCGCCACCGCGGTCGAGCTCATGGAGCGGGTCGGGCTCACCTCGGCGATGGCCGACCGCTACCCGGTGCAGCTCTCGGGCGGCCAGCAACAGCGCGTCGGCGTCGCCCGCGCGCTGGCCGCCGACCCGCCGGTGATGATCATGGACGAGCCGTTCAGCGCCGTCGACCCGATCGTCCGCGAGGGCCTGCAGGCCGAGTTCCTCCGCCTGCAGCGCGACCTCGGCAAGACCATCGCGATGGTCACCCACGACATCGACGAGGCGATCAAGCTCGGCGACAACGTCGCCGTGTTCCAGGAGGGCGGCCGCCTGGCCCAGTTCGCCACCCCGCGCGAGCTGCTGGCGAACCCGGCCGACGACTTCGTCGCGGGCTTCGTCGGACGCGACCGCGGCTTCCGCAGCCTCTCGTTCGACTCGGCCGCGAGCCTCGACGTCGCGCCCCTGTCCGAGGTGACGACCGGTCCCGAGCAGCTCGTGCTCGACCAGGCCGGCAGGCCGCTCGGCTGGACGGGCGCCGGTCTCGGGTCGACCGCCTCCCCGACGCCCACCGGAGGCGCGTTCCAGAGCTCGGACTCGCTGCGCCTCGTGACCGACCTCGCGATCACGTCGCCGGTCGGCGTCGTCGTCCGCGTCGACGAGGACGGGGTGGCCGACGGCGTGATCCGCCACACCAGCCTCATGCAGCAGCTGGAAGCCCGCCGTCGACGGGAGGTCGACCCGGCGTGATCCAGTACCTGCAGAACAACGTCGCGGTCATCCAGGCCGCCCTCTCGCAGCACGTGTTCCTGGCGCTGGTCCCGGTGCTGATCGGCATCGTCGTGTCGCTGCCGATCGGCTACCTCGCGGTCCGCTTCGGGTTCCTCTACCACCCGCTGCTCAACCTCAGCGGCATCCTCTACGCGGTGCCGTCGATCGCGCTGATCGTGCTCGTGCCGACCATCGTCGGCATCCGGATCCTGTCTCCGCTGAACATCATCATCGCCCTCAGCGTCTACACGATCGCGCTGCTCGTGCGGGTCGTCGCCGACGGGCTCAAGTCGGTCGACCCGCTCGTGACCGAAGCCGCCTCCGCGATGGGCTACCGCCGCCTCCGGCGCCTGGTCTCGGTCGAGCTGCCGATCGCGCTGCCGGTCATGCTCGCGGGGCTCCGCGTCGCGACGGTCGCCAACGTCAGCCTCGTCAGCGTCGGCGCCCTGATCGGCGTCGGCGGCCTCGGTGCCCTCTTCACCCGCGGGCAGCAGCTGAACTACACCCCGCCGATCGTCGTCGGCATCGTCCTCTCGGTGCTGCTCGCCGCCGTGTGCGACGGGATCATCGTGCTGATCCAGCGGCGCGTGACGCCCTGGACGCGTGCGGCAGGGAGGATCGCCGCATGAGCGACGGACTGCTCGGCTACCTGCTCGACCCCGCCAACTGGCAGGGCGGCGGCGTGCGTGCCTCGATCCCCGAACTGGTGCTCACCCACCTCTGGTACACGGTGCAGGCGCTCGTCGTCGCGGCCGTGATCGCGCTGCCCCTCGGCCTCTACATCGGCCACACCGGCAAGGGCTCGTTCATCGCCATCAACGCGGCGAACGCCGGGCGGTCGCTGCCGACGCTGGGGCTCATCATCCTGCTCGTCGTGATCATGGGCCTCGGCTTCGGCCCCGTGCTGATCGCCCTGGTCATCCTGGCGATCCCGCCGATCCTCACCACGACGTACGCGGGCATCCGCGCGGTCGACCCGGCAGCGATCGACGCGGCCCGGGGCATGGGGATGCGGCCCCTGCAGGTGCTGTTCAAGGTCGAGGTGCCCATCGCGCTGCCGCTGATCTCGTCGGGTCTCCGCAACGCGCTGCTGCAGCTCGTCGCCACCTCGACGGTCGCCGCCTACGTCGGCATCGGCGGCCTCGGCCGGCTGCTGATCGACGGGCTGTCGCTCAACGACTACGGCCGCGTCGTCGCCGGCGCCGTCGTCGTCGCCGCGCTCGCCATCGTGCTCGACCTGCTCGCCGCGGGCACGCAGCGGCTCGTCGTGTCGCCCGGCCTGACCGGGCGCATCCCGAAGCGGCGGCTGCGGCGAGGAGCTCCGGCC
>NZ_CAUPYL010000110.1:0-8376 GCF_963515265.1 uncultured Frigoribacterium sp. | reverse complement strand
CCCTCGCGACGTCCGGTCCCGAGCATCCCGTCCCGTCTCGTTCCGAGCATCCCGTCGCGCCACGACGGGACGGGATGCTCGGAACGAGACGGGACACGGGGGCGGGCGCGTCCGAGCAGGCCCGTGCTCGGGGGTGGTGACGCGGGGTCGTCGGTGCGAGAGGATGGAGCCGCTTCATCCGTGCCAGCACCTCCGTGACCGCGCATCTGTGACGAACCGGCCCGCCGGCACGTCCTGACAGAGGCGGGCCCGCCTCACCAGCGACGAGTGCAGGCCGGGAACGGACCAGGAGAACCACTCATGACCAGCACCGAGACCGTCGGATCCACCGGGACGACAGGCACTGCCAGCACCAGCGCCGCGTCCGGCACCGTCAGCGACCTGGAGACCCGTCTCTCCGAGCGCGTCGAGGACTCCGCCGCCGCCGTCGAGCCCGAGGCGGAGCCGCGCTTCGAGCGCGTCCAGTTCGCGAGCGACGACCTCGAGGAGGCGCGCGGCAGCCTCGAGAGCGTCTACGACGGCCGCCAGTTCCGGGCACGCGCCACGGGGGAGCCGTTCGCGTTCCGCTTCGCCTCCGCGGGCGACTCGCGCCTGAGCCTGCAGACCGGCACCTTCACGGCGCACCTGCAGGGCATCATCCCGTGGTCGCGCGACTACGTGATGTCGTGGTTCCGCTCGGGTACGGTGACCGTCGACTACCCAGTCGGGCAGCTGACGAGCGAGGGCTCGCGCCCGTTCCTCACGCCGAGCGAGACCTCGTTCGCGTTCTCGATGACGCCGCACCGGCACGGCATCGTGCACGTCGACGCGTCGTTCTTCGAGGCGGTCGCCAGCGAGCGCCACGCGGGGCCGCCGCAGCGGATCGTCTTCGACTACGCCGCCGTGCCGACCGACGCGGCGCTCGCCGCGTGGCGGACGACCCTCGGCGACGTGACCCCGCTGATCGTCGGCGAGGAGACCCCGGCGCTGGCCCGCCACGCCGCCCAGCAGGCGCTCGTCCGGGGCATGCTCGACCTGTTCCCGTGGCGGGCGGTGGACGTCCCCGACGCCCTGCGGACCGAGCGCACCCGTCGCCTCCGCCAGGCGGCCGAGTACGTGCACGCCTACGCCGACCAGGCCATCACCACCGCCGACATCGCGACCGCGGCGGGCATGCACACCCGCACCCTGCAGCTGCTGATGAGCGAGCACCTCGGCTCGAGCCCCACCAACTACGTCCGGCACGTGCGCCTGGACCGCGCCCGACAGGACCTGCTCTCGTCCGAGCCCGGCTCGGTGCTCGTGTCCGACGTCGCCCGCAAGTGGGGCTTCGGCAACCTCGGCCGCTTCTCGGCGTCGTACTCCGCGCGGTTCGGCGAGTACCCGCGCGACACGCTCGCGCGCTGAGCGCGACTGCCGTGCTTCCTGCGGTGCCCGGCCCGCGCCTCCTGCGCTGCTCGGTGCGTCCTGCGGTGCCCGGCCCGCGCCTCCTGCGCTGCTCGGTGCGTCCTGCGGTGCCCGGCCCGCGCCTCCTCGGGTCGGCGGTTCACAGGCAGCTCGGGGTGCTCTCGCGGGGGCCGGGCGTACGGTCCGCGACATGAGCACCGACGACAAGTCCGACGAGACCATGACGAGCCCGATGATGGACGGCGCCGAGGAGGCGACGGTCGAGGAGAAGACGGACGGCCTGTCCGAGCAGGCCGACGCCGACCACCGCGACGGAGGCGGCACCGGCAGCCGCGAGGGCGACGTGCGCGAGCGCGCCGCCCAGCACGACGCTCAGTCGGACGTCTGACCGCGAGGCCGCTCGGCCGCGGGCACGCCGCCCCGAGCTACACACCCGATCCCGCACTGCACCTCGCGTTCAGGGGGTGTAGTGCCGGTCCGGGGGTGTAGCTCGTGGTCGGCTGCGGCTGCGGCTGCGGCTGCGGCGGGTGGGCTCAGGCTCCGGCGGGCACCGGCGCACGGAACCAGTCGAGCAGGGCGCGCACCGCGGGGTCGAGGTCGGCCCGGCTGCGTGAGTGGTCGAGCGCCGCGCCGCTGACGTCCGCGTAGCCGGGGATCGCCTCGGCGAGCTCGTCGGTCGTGGGTCGGTAGCCCATCGACCACTCGGCGAAGCGGGGCTGATCGATCGACTCGCGCAGCAGCTCGACCACATCGGTGTGCCGCGGGTCGGCGGCGATGAGCTCGTAGCGGGCCTGCACGACCTCGTCGGGACCCTCGAGCACCTGGACGAAGCGCCCCTGCTTGTGCATCAGGAACCCCGACAGGCCCAGCCGGCGGTTGTTCGCGCGGCTGTTCATGAGCAAGGTGGCGAGGTCGCCGTCGGTCGGACGGACGCGTGAGGCACTGGTGTAGACGATCGAGAGCATGAGGGCCTTTCGGGGGATCCTTCGAGCTTGCCCGCTGTGCACCGCGCCGTCACGCCCCAGAGCGGGGGCTGCCCCGCGCCGTCAGCGCCGTCTACGCCCGCTCCGGGCGCGCAGCGCGCGGTCAGCGCGCGAGCGTGTCGCGCGGGTACTCGCCGACGTGGTCGGCGTAGCTGGCCGAGAAGCGGCCGAGGTTGCCGAAGCCCCAGCGGCGGGCGACGGCGGCGACGGTCGTCTCGTGCGGCGAGGCGGCGAGCAGGTCGGCCCGCACGCGGTCGAGTCGGACCTGGCGCAGGTACGCCGAGGGCGACGTGCCGAGGTGCTCGCTCATCGCGAGCTGCAGGCTGCGCGTGTGCAGCCCGACGGCGGCCGCGACGTCGGAGGGGCTGATCGCCTCGGCTGCGTGCGCGTGCAGGTACTCGAGGGCGTGCCGGACCCGGACGGTGCCGGGCGTGCGGAGCGAGCGGGGGACGTCGACGACCTGCCAGCGCCAGGTGCGGAGCACGGCCCGCGCCGTGCTCAGCTGCGCCTCGAGCCGGAGCAGGGGAGGGACGACCTCGCCGACGACGGCCTCGGTGGCCCCCGCCATCGTCGTCCGCCAGTCGGCGATCGCTTCCGCGCCGGGCGCGCTCGACGTGTCGAAGGCGATGCGCTGGGAGGGCCCGCCGTGAAGCTCGGTCGCGGTCTGCTCGAGGAACTCGGTGCCGAGCCGGACCAGGTGGCTCTGCCGCGGCCGGAACTCGAACTCGAACGAGTCCTCGGCGGGGATGAGGAACGGGGTCGACCCCTCGGTGCGGTACGTCTCCGACCCGCGACGGACCGTCGCCGACCCGCTGCGGAACCACATGACGAAGTGGGCGTCGGGGAAGGGGATCTCGCCCTCCATGTGCCCGCTGAAGCGCGACGTCTGCAGGCTGACGCGCTCGTCGCCCGCCGTGACGTAGCGGTACGAGAACGGCACACTGGAGGGGCGTGCGTCGAACCGGCGCCCGCCGTGGTGGTCGGCGCGGCTGCGCAGCACTTCGTGCAGGTCCGTGCCCTGCTCGACGGCACGGCTGTACGCCGGCACGTCGAGGCGCGCGGATTCGTCCGACATCGGGGATCGTCTCGTCTCTGCAGGGGTCTGGGCAGGAAGAGCTGAATCGTGCCACAGGCCGCCGACATCCGACCCGTGGACGGTCAGGCGCGCGAGCGCGCCTCCGCGTCGACGAGGGCGAGCGAGACGTCCCACAGGCGGTCGGCCTGGGCAGGGTCGAGCGCCCAGGCGCGGACGCCGTGCAGCCCGTCGACGATCGCGTCGACCACCTCGGCCTCGTGGCAGTCCTCGAAGTAGCGGCCCCGCACCTCCGCCAGCTCCGGCGCGGTGGCGAGCAGCACCGACGTCGCCGCACCCTGCTCGGGCGTCTTGACCACGTCGGCCGCCGCGACCTTGGTGGCGGCGAGCACGTCCGGGTCCCAGTGCTTCTGCAGGCCCGTCCAGATGCCGCCGGGCATGCACGAGTTCGCGACGATGCCGTCATCGGTCCAGCGTGCGCTCGCCCCGACGGCGAAGAGGGCGTTCGCCGTCTTCGACTGGGCGTAGGCGAGGCCGGGCTCGTAGCGCCTCCGCCGGAAGAACAGGTCGTCGAACACGACGGGCGACCCGCCGTTGCCGCTCGACGAGACGGAGACGATCCGCGCGCCGCCAGCCGCGGCGAGGGCGTCGTGCAGGCCGAGGGCCAGTGCGAAGTGGCCGAGGTGGTTCGTCGCGAACTGGAGCTCCCACCCCGCGGCCGTGTAGGTCTCAGGCGAGTCCATGACGCCGGCGTTGGCGATCAAGATGTCGAGCGGTCCGGTCCACGCGGCCGCGACGCCCTCGACCGAGGCGGGCCGGTCGAGGTGCAGCTCGACCACGTCGGGCGCGGGCCCGCCGGTCGAGCGGGCGATGTCGTCGGCGACCGAGCGGCCTGCAGCCACGTTGCGCACCGCGAGCGTCACCCGGGCGCCGGCCCCCGCCAGCGCGCGTGCCGTCTCCACCCCGATGCCCGAGGAGGCGCCTGTCACGAGGGCGGTCCGCCCGCCGAGGTCGACCCCCTCGAGCGTCTCGGCCGCCGTCGTCCTCGCCCCGAAGGTGCTGATGTCGCGTGTCGTCACGTCGTCCCTCTCGCTCGTCGTCGCGACCCTACGCCGGGCCGCCGACGTCAGGCGGAATCGCCGGCGTCAGGCGGCGGCAGCTGCCGCGCGGCGCGCCCGGCGGTCGGCCTCGAGGCCGTCGAGGAGGCGGGTGTCCAGCGAGTGGGCCAGCGCGACCTCGGCGACCACCGCCTCCTTGTCGGCGTCGGTCCACGGGGCGGCGTCGAGCTGCTCGCGGTAGGTGGCCCGGAAGAGTGCCGGGTCGGCGACCTCGGCGAAGACGTAGAAGCCCACGCCGTTGACGTCGAAGCCGTAGTGCTTCTGCAGCAGCGTGCTGATGAAGCGCCCGCACGACAGGTCGCCGAGGTAGCGCGTGTAGTGGTGCGCGACGAGGGCCCCCGCCGAGGTCGCGGCGACCGTCTCGAGCCTCTCGACGTACTCACGCGTCGCGGGCAGGGCGACGACGCGGTCGCGCCAGGCGTCGCCGAGCAGGAACTCGAGGTCGGACTCGAGGGCCGGCAGCCGGGTCGCGCCGGTCGTGACGAACGGGGCGACGACCGGGTGCGCCGCCATGGCCGAGGAGGCGCCCTCGAGCGCCCGGTACACGAACCAGTACTGCGCGACGAGCTGGGCGTAGTCGTCGACGCCGCAGGTGCCGCGCAGCAGACCGGTCATGAAGTCGGCGCCGCCGCTGGTGCCGTGGCGACTGGTCGTCCGGGCCCGCAGGAACTCCGAGAAGGGGACGACGTCGGTCACGATGGACTCCGCTCGGTCGGACGGTGCTGCTGGCGGGGGCGGTGCACGAGACGGCGGGGCCGCCTCCTGCTCGATCGTACTTAGGTCACCCTTACTTTGTCGAGGGCTCGGGCCACGTCTTCAGCATTCAGGACTTCGCGACGCGCGGTTCCTGATCCGTGCACCGTTCAGGACGGAGTCTCCCCCCGCCGCGCAGATCAGGAGCCGTCTTCCTGAATGAGGAGAGCGAGAGGAGGACGTGCCGGGCGGGCCGGGGGCATGCTGGGCCGATGGACGACGACGAGAAGAAGAGCATCCGCGACGACTTCCACGACGCGGTGAACATGACCCCGCACGAGCTCGAGCAGTGGCTCGAGACCGACGAGGCGAAGGAGGTGGGGCAGAAGTCCTCCGACGGCGCCGAGTCGGTGGGGCACGACAGCGGACGCAAGATCGTCGGCATCCTCCGCACCAAGGTGGCCGACCTGGGGGACGACGACTACGCGCACATGAAAAAAGTGACGGGCTACGTGCACCGTCACGCCGCCCAGGGGCCGGAGGGCGACGCCCACGACTCGAAGTGGCGCTTCTCGCTGATGAACTGGGGCAACGACCCGGAGAAGAGCGAGAAGACGAAGAAGTAGCGGCCGCGGCCGCCGCGACGCGGCCGCGCACGGCGACGGCCCCGCCCCTCCACGAAGGAGGAACGGGGCCGTCGCCGTCTGCGGGCCGGGGCCCGGGCGTACGGGCTACGCCTGGACGTCGCCGCGCCAGGCGCCGTCGGCCTGGCCCTTCGACTCGATGTACTGCTTGAAGTTGGCGAGGTCCTTCTTGATGGCCCGGCCGTCGGAGCCGATGGCCGCGCCCAGCTTCTCGAGGACGCCCTCGGTGGTCCAGTCGATCTGCACGGTGACGCGCGTCTCGGTGTCGCTGAGCTTGTGGAACGTCACGACGCCGGCGTGGTCGACCTCGCCGCCGGTGCTCGTCCAGGCGACGCGCTCGTCGGGGTGCTGCTCGGTGATCTCCGCCTCGAAGGTCTTCTCGACCGGTCCGACCTTGACCTTCCACACCGTGAGCGTGGGGGTGGTCTGCGTGATCGACTCGACCTCGTCGAGGAACTTCGGGAACTCCTCGAACTGGGTCCACTGGTCGTACGCGGTGCGGACGGGGACCTCGACGTCGATCGTCTCGATGGCCTGTGCCATGGTGTTCTCCTCTTGTCGTGATGTCGTGGGGCGGGCGAGCCCCGGTGGGCCGGGGCCCGGAGGGGCTGGCCCTGGTGGGCGGCCTCGTCCGAGGCCGTGCCCGCCGACGTGAACGGTAGGAGGCGCGGGCCGGCCCCGTCCACGTGCAGAGGCGATGGTCAGGTGCCGGGTGACGCGGCGTCCCCCGGCACCCGCTGCGGGCCGGCAGCGTACTCGCCCGGCCGGCACGCGCCTCCTCCGTGCCCGTCGGGGCGACGCGCGTTCAACGCGGCGTGACCGCCATGCTGCGGAACGACGCGGGGATGCCGAGCGTCCGGACCCCGACGTTGCCGGGCGTGGTGTCGCACCCGGTGTCGGTGTGCGACGCGGTCGTCCGCGGACCGCCCGACGACGCCTGCGCCGTCACCGTGATCGTGCAGCCGACCATCTCGACCGTCAGGTGCTGCCACTGGCCCTGCGGGACGGCGGCGGGCAGGGGCGTGCGGACGAACTCGCGCCAGGTGCCGCCGACGTGCTTCCCGAGGATCAGCGACGTGCGGGAGACGCCGCCGTAGTACCCGTCGAGCTGGTCGGTCCCCGTGCCCGGGTTCCGGACCCGGACGTTGTAGCCCGCGTCGAGGTCGGCGCTCGTCGCGGTGTCGAACCTCACCTCGCCCGTGACGGACGCGTTGCCCCAGGTGCGCGAGGTCTCGACCGACTTGTCGCCCTTGCCCGACTGCGTGTTCGAGTAGGTCTCCTTCGCTTGGTCGTTCGACCAGGCGCCTCCGTACGGCATGAAGGCCGACATGTCCGCGACCTTCCACGGCGTGTTCCACGGCCGTGGCTCGGTGCTGGCCGTGGCGCCGGCCGTCACCGTGACGAACCGCCAGGCCCCGGTCCCCTCGAAGTCTCGGAGGCCTACCTTGCCCTGGAGGTGCGTGGGTGAGCAGCCGGTGTCGACGTAGGTGAACCCGCGCACGCCGGTGTCGCCGTTCGCCCCGGCCGTGCTCTGCGACACCGTGACGGTGCAGCCCGTCACCTGGACGACGAGGTGGTACCAGGTGTTCAGGGCGATGCCCCCTGGCACGTCCATCGTCTGGAGGAACCTGTACGAGCCCTTGGTCATCTTCCCGAGCTCGAGCTTGCCCGCCGACGAGACGTAGGCCCAGTACCCGTTGTGCTGGTCGAGTCCCGGCGAGGGGTCGCTCACCCTGGCGAGCAGGCCGACCTGCTTGCCGCCGTCGAGCTTGACGTCGGCCTGCACCGTGTAGTCGGTCCAGGCCGCGTCGCCCGTGACGGCCTTGGGGGCGGCCGCCGTCGGCGAGCCGCACTTCTCCGTGTAGTAGCCGAACCCCTCGGCGGTCGTGGTCGCCCAGCAGCCGTCGTAGGTGGTCCAGTCGGTGGCGCCGCCCGCGAAGCCGGACCGGTACGGCAGGGGGCCGGAGGTGCGCGGGAACGACGCAGCGGTCGTCGCCGTGTTCCCCGTGCCCCGCACGGCAGCGGTGAAGGCGCCCGAGGTGGGGCTGGCGGTCCAGAGCCCGGCGACGAGCGCCGCGAGCAGCAGGGCGACGACGAGGAGGCGGCGCCGGCCGATCGTCCCGGTCACGAGGCGGCCGATCGTCGCCCGGCCGTCTGCGGCGCGAGTCCGACGGTGAGGCACCACACCAGGGGCAGCAGGCAGACGAGCGCGAAGACGACCCAGCCGGCGGGGTCGAGGTGCGGGGCGATCGAGATGAGCACGCCTCCGCCGGCCGGGGTGTCGGTCGTGAGGGCAGGCAGGTCGAGCGCCCCCACCTCGCCCGAGGCGAGGACGACGGACGAGCCGTGCTCGGTCGCGAGGCGGGACGGCAGCAGGCCGGTCGACACGACGGTCGCGACGCCTCCTCGACCTCCGTCGCTCGCGGTCGTGGCGAGGACGGTCGCGGCCGTGAACGGGCGCAGGGCCGCAGCCACCGCGGCGACCACGCCGGCGGCGCCGACGACGCGCAGGGCGGAGC
>NZ_CAUPYL010000109.1:0-8412 GCF_963515265.1 uncultured Frigoribacterium sp. | reverse complement strand
CCCCCGGGCGCCCCCGGGGGGGGGCCCCCCCGGGGGTGGTTTCCGGCGGCCGGCGGCCCGCGCCCCCCGCCGCGGGCTGCGCCGGGCGGCACCGGCGGGCGGGTTCGTCGCCGCCGGTCCGTCGTGACGGACCGCCGGCGCCGAACTCGCCCGTCGAGCGAGACCCGCCGTCTGGCGGCGGGCTAGGCGCCGAGCGCCGCGTCGACGATCTGCTTTGCCTCGGCCTGCACCCGCTTGAGGTGCTCGGGGCCGTCGAACGACTCGGCGTAGATCTTGTAGACGTCCTCGGTGCCGCTCGGGCGTGCGGCGAACCAGGCCTTGTCGGTGACCACCTTGAGGCCGCCCACCGCAGCTCCGTTGCCGGGCGCCTCCGCCAGCTTGGCTGTGATGGGGTCGCCAGCGAGCTCGGTCGCGGTGATGTCGTCGCCGCTGAGCTTGCCGAGGCGTGCCTTCTGTTCTTTGCTGGCGGCGGCGTCGACGCGCTCGTAGACGGGGTCGCCGAACTCGTCGGTCAGCTCGGCGTAGAGCTGCGAGGGGGTCTTGCCCGTGACGGCGATGATCTCGCTCGCGAGGAGCGCGAGCAGGATGCCGTCCTTGTCGGTCGTCCACACCGTGCCGTCCTTGCGGAGGAACGACGCCCCCGCGCTCTCCTCGCCGCCGAAGGCGACCGAGCCGTCGACCAGGCCGGGCACGAACCACTTGAAGCCGACCGGCACCTCCCACAGGCGGCGGCCGTGCTTCTCGGCGACCTTGTCGATGATGCTCGACGACACGAGCGTCTTGCCGATCGCGGCGTCGTCGCGCCACTGCGGGCGGTGCGTGTAGAGGTAGTCGATGGCGACCGCGAGGTAGTGGTTCGGGTTCATCAGGCCGCCGTCGGGCGTGACGATGCCGTGGCGGTCGGCGTCGGCGTCGTTGCCGGTGAGCACGTCGAACTCGTCCTTTCGGTGCACGACGCTGGCCATCGCGGAGGCGCTCGACGGGTCCATCCGGATCTTGCCGTCCCAGTCGAGCGTCATGAAGCGCCAGGTCGGGTCGACGCCCGGGTTCGTGACCGTCAGGTCGAGGCCGTAGACGTCGCGGATGGCGCCCCAGTACTCGACGCTCGCGCCGCCCAGGGGGTCGGCGCCGATCTTCACGCCGGCCGCCTTGATGGCGTCGATGTCGATGACGTTGATCAGGTCGCCCACGTAGCCGCGCAGGAAGTCGTGCCGGCCGGCGCTGCCGTCGGCCCTGACGACGTCGACGTTGCCCGCGGCGATGATCTCGTTCGCACGGTTCGCGATCCACGACGTTGCGTCGCTGTCGGCCGGACCGCCGTGCGGCGGGTTGTACTTGAAGCCGCCGTCGCGGGGCGGGTTGTGGCTGGGGGTGACGACGATGCCGTCGGCCTTCTCGGTGTTGGCCGGGTCGGCGTTGTGCACGAGGATCGCGTGGCTCAGCGCAGGCGTGGGCACGTAGCCGCCGTCGGCGTCGGCCAGCACGTGCACGCCGTTGCCGACCAGCACCTCGATCGCCGTGCGCTCGGCGGGGGCGCTGAGCATGTGGGTGTCGCGCCCGATGAAGAGGGGCCCGGTGATGCCCTGGCCGGCGCGGTACTCGACGATCGCCTGCGTGATCGCGGCGATGTGCGTCTCGTTGAAGGCGGTGTCGAGCGACGAGCCGCGGTGGCCCGAGGTGCCGAAGACGACCTTCTGCTCGGGCACCGACACGTCGGGGACGAGCGAGTAGTAGGCGTCGACGAGCTCACCGGTGTCGATGAGGTCGCTGTCGAGTGCGGGGGTGCCTGCGCGATCGGTCATGCGCTCATCCTGGCACCAGCCGCCGACCTCCGTCGGCGTCCGGCCACGGCGCTCAGCAGGCTCTCGGACATCAGCAGGCTCCGGGTCGTCAGCAGGCTCCGTGTCATCAGTAGGCTCTCCGTCATGCCGACCCCCGCCTCCTCGTCGACCTACAGCTACCTCGGCCCGGCCGGCACCTTCACGGAGGCGGCCCTCAAGCAGGTGCCCGACGCCGTGGGCGCCGAGTGGCGCAGCGTGAACAACGTGGGCGAGGCGCTCGCCGACGTCGTCTCCGGCCGCAGCGTCGCGGCCATGATCGCGATCGAGAACAGCGTCGAGGGCGGCGTCTCGGCCACGCAGGACGCCCTGGCGACCGTGCCCGGCCTCCGCATCGTCGGCGAGTACCTGGTCGCCGTCGACTTCGTGCTCGTCGCGCGTCCGGGCACCCGCCTCGAGGAGGTGCGGGTCGTCAACGCGCACCCGGTCGCCTACGCGCAGACCCACCTGTGGCTCGAGGCGAACCTGCCCGGCCACGGGCACCTGCCGGCGACCTCGAACGTCGCGGCGGCCGCCGACCTGCTGTCGACGCCCGCCGGTGCAGGCCGCGCCGACGCCGCCGTCGCCCCGCCGACGATCACCGAGCACCACGACGTCGAGGTGCTGGCCCGCGAGATCGGCGACAACCGCAACGCCGTGACCCGCTTCGTGCTCGTCAGCCGCACCGTCCCGGTGCCGCCCGCGACGGGCGCCGACAAGACGAGCATCATCGTCGAGCTGCCCGAGGACGGCGCGGGCGCGCTCGTCGACATGCTCGAGCAGTTCGCGACCCGCGGCATCAACCTCAGCCTGATCCAGTCGCGGCCGATCGGCGACGCCCTCGGCCGGTACCGCTTCGTGATCGACCTCGAGGGCCACGTGCTCGACGAGCGCGTCGCCGACGCTCTGCTCGGCCTCAAGAGGTTCAGCCCGAACGTGATGTTCCTCGGGTCGTACCCCCGGGCCGACGCCCGCCCGGTCGTCGTCGTGCCGCGCTACGACGACGACGCGTTCGTCGACGCGCGCGACTGGCTGCGCGGGCTGGTCTCGGGGGCCTGAGCCGCGCCTCTTCGGTCCCGGTGCACCTCTCGGGTCAGCTCGCCCGACCGAGTGACGCACAGGAGGCGCGGGCCGTCAGGCCGGGACGCGCACCGTCAGCGCCCCGGGGTCGACCCACGTCTTGATGGCGACGGCCTTGCCGACCGAGTCGCCGTCCATCTCGAAGTCCTGCGGCTCGTCGAGGCGCACGACGATCTCGCGCCCCTTCGAGTAGCGGACCGTGCGCACCTCGCGGCTGTGCGCCATGATCTTGCGTCCGACGGAGCTGCGACGCAGCACTCCGTTCTCCCACACGATCTTGACCCAGATCTGCACCCAGCCGAAGAAGCCGTCGGGGCGCAGGGCGACGATGTCGAAGACGCCGTCGTCGACCGCGGCGTCGGGCAGCAGCATGATGTTGCCGGGCAGCAGGCCGCAGTTGCCGACGAGCACCGTGTGGGCGCGCATCGTCTTGCGGCCCTGGCCGTCGAGGTCGTAGCGGATGACCATGCTGTTGTCGTCGCGGAGCGACCGGGCGATGGCGTCGACGTAGGCGAGCCAGCCGACGCGGGCCTTGAGCTTCGGGTTGGTGTTGGCGAGCATCTTGGCGTCGAGGCCGATGCCGGCCATGACGACGAACGCGAAGCGCTCCCGCTCGCCGTTCTCGCGCTCGACGTCGACGAGCCCGAGGTCGATCGCGCGGTCGCGGCCGGAGAACGCGGTGGCGACGGAGCCGTCGAGGTGGTCGAGATCGAGGTTCAGGTTGCGGGCCAGCAGGTTGCCCGTGCCGCTCGGCAGCAGGGCGATGGCGGCGTGCGAGCCCCGGAGGGCCTCGGCCACGGCGCGGACCGTGCCGTCGCCGCCGGCCGCGATGACCACGTCGGCGCCCTCGGCCACGGCCGTCGCGGTGATGCCGCCGCCCGGATCCTCGACGCTGGTCTCGTAGAAGCGGGTCGGCCCCCAGCCTGCCTCGGCCTCGTGCCGCAGCACGGCCGCGCGGACCTTCGCGATGTCGACCTTGATGGGGTTGTAGACGACGGCAGCCGTCTTCTGGGCCGTCGCGGCCTCGGGCGCCGAGGGGGACTCGGCGGGCGAGGCGGCGGGGGAGGTCGTCATCCGCCCACCGTAACGGGCAGGCGCGACGCGAGGCCTGCCCCCTGCACCGCCTGTGGAAGGATGCGCGGCCCGCACCTCCGCCTGGGGAGAGCGGCGAGCGTCAGGGGGCGTCCATAAGATGGACCCGTGATCGATCCCCAGCTGCTGCGCGATGCCCCCGACGTGATCAAGACGAGCCAGCGTGCCCGAGGTGAGTCGGAGTCGCTGGTCGACGACGCGGTCGCCGCCGACGCCGCCCGCCGCGCAGCCATCGCCTCGTTCGAGGAGCTGCGGGCCGAGCAGAATGCGTTCGGCAAGACCGTCGCCAAGGCCCCGAAAGAGGAGAAGGCCGGTCTCGTCGCGCAGGCCCAGCAGCTGGCCGCGAAGGTCAAGGAGGCGCAGGCCGCGTCGACCGAGGCCGACACCGCCTTCGACAAGGCCGTCCGCTCGCTCGGCAACGTCGTCGTCGACGGTGTGCCCGCCGGCGGGGAGGAGAACTTCGCGACGCTCCGCGAGGTCGGCACCCGCCCCTCCTTCGACTTCGAGCCCCTCGACCACGCCGACCTCGGCGAGAAGCTCGGCGCGATCGACATCAAGCGCGGCACGAAGGTGTCGGGCTCGCGCTTCTACTTCCTCCGCGGCATCGGCGCCCGCCTCGAGCTCGCGCTGATGAACATGGCGCTCGACAAGGCGATCGAGAACGACTTCACGCCGCTGATCACGCCGACGCTGGTGCGGCCCGAGATCATGGCGGGCACCGGGTTCCTCGGCTCGCACTCCGACGAGGTCTACCACCTGCCCGCAGACGACCTCTACCTGACGGGCACGAGCGAGGTGGCCCTCGCCGGGTACCACTCGGACGAGATCCTCGACGTGACGGCCGGGCCCATCCGCTACGCCGGCTGGTCGACCTGCTACCGACGTGAGGCGGGCGCCGCCGGCAAGGACAACCGCGGCATCCTCCGCGTGCACCAGTTCAACAAGCTCGAGATGTTCAGCTACGTGCACCCCGACCAGGCCGAGCAGGAACACGACGCGCTCGTCGCCCTGCAGGAGTCGATGATGCAGGCGCTCGGCCTCAACTACCGCGTGATCGACGTGGCCGCGGGCGACCTCGGCTCTAGCGCGGCGCGCAAGTTCGACATCGAGGCGTGGGTGCCGACGCAGGGCACCTACCGCGAGCTCAGCAGCACCTCGAACTGCACCACGTTCCAGGCTCGTCGCCTCGACACCCGCTACCGCACCGAGAGCGGCAAGACGGCGCCCGTCGCGACGCTGAACGGCACGCTGGCGACCACGCGCTGGCTCGTGGCGATCCTCGAGACGCACCAGCAGGCCGACGGCTCGGTCGTCGTGCCCGAGGCGCTGCGTCCGTGGCTCGGCGGCCTCGAGGTCATCGAGCCGGTCGCGTGAGCGGCGGCGACGTGGCGACCAGCGAGAGCTCGAGCTGGGACGACGACACCCGCCGTCGGTCGGCCCCCGTGGCGGCGACCGTCTCGGCCGACGAGCGCTGGCTCGTCGCGCTCGACGTCGACGGCACGATCATGCAAGAGGGCGGCACCATCTCGGAGGCGGTGGCCGGCGAGATCACGCGCCTCGCCTCCCAGGGGCACGCGGTGATGATCGCGACCGGACGATCGGTGTCGATGACGTTGCCCGTGATGGACCGCCTCGGCCTCGTGTCCGAGTACGTGGTCTGCGCGAACGGGGCGATCACGCTGGGTCGCGACGAGTCGGCGCCGACCGGTTACTCGCAGTTCCACGTCGAGGAGTTCGACCCGACCGACGTGCTGACCACCATCCGCGAGGGACTGAACGAGGCGGCCTACGCCGTCGAGGACAGGGACGGCGTCATGCGCTACTGCGGCTCGTTCCCCCAGGTGGAGCACACGGGCGGCGCCGAGAAGGTCGAGTTCGAGCGGCTCTTCGACATCGCAGCGACCCGCGTCGTCGTGGTGTCGCCGTCGCACGACACGGACGACTTCCTCGACGTCGTCGAGCGGATGGGCCTGCAGAAGGTGAACTACAACGTCGGCTGGACGGCGTGGCTCGACATCGCGCCCGACGGCGTGACGAAGGCCACGGCCCTCGAGCGCGTGCGTGCCGAGCTCGGCATCCCGCGCGAGCGCGTGCTCGCCGTGGGCGACGGCCGCAACGACATCGCCATGCTGCAGTGGGCCGCTGCCGAGGGTCGCGGCGTCTCGATGGGGCAGGCTCCCGACGACGTGCACGAGGTCGCCAACGAGCGCACCCGTACCGACCTCGACGACGGGCTCGCGGACGCGCTCGCGCAGCTCTGAGCTGGCGCTGCTTGCGCCAAGACCCTCTGAACCCGCGCATATCCTCGTCCGCACGGAGGGTGCGCGCGGGTTCTGCGGGTGCGGACGGGTCTGCCCGGCTGGCGCCGCGCCTCCTCGGCTAGACTCGGCGCGGTCGCACCGGCTCCGGCGGGTGTGCCGGGAGGGCTGTCCGAGCGGCCGATGGAGCTTGTCTTGAAAACAAGTGGGCAGAGATGTCTCGTGGGTTCGAATCCCACGCCCTCCGCCATCACGACTCGCCCCGCGAGCACGGCCAGGACGACTCGCCCACCAGCTCGGCCGGCGTCGCGACGCGCTAGTCGTCCGTCGGACGGCGGCGCTGCTGCTTCGTGGCCGAGCGCTCGTTCTTCGCGGTGAGCCGACGGCGGTCCGAGCCCCGAGTGCGGCGGGTCGGACGTCGAGGCGCCGCGTCGGGAGCGAGGCCGGCCGCGACCACGTCGGCGAGCTTCGCCAGCGCGGTCTCGCGGTTGCGCAGCTGCGACCGCTGCTCGGACGACGTGACCGTCAGCACGCCGTCGACGAGCCGTCCGTCGAGGCGTGCCAGCAACAGGTCGCGTTGCTTGTCGGCCAGGGCGGGGGAGGCAGCGACGTCCCACGAGAGCTGCACCCGGCTGTCGGACGTGTTCACGTGCTGGCCTCCGGGGCCCGACGACCGCGAGAAGCGCCAGACGAGCTCGGCCGCGGGCACGGTGAGCGCACGCGACACGACGAGGTCCATGGGGTCAGCTTCGCACGCGCCGCGAGTAGTCGCAGCCTGCGGGCGCCAGCCGCACGGTCGGAACTCCGCCGGCGCGCCACGGGCTCTGCCTCGTGACGCACCGGCGGGGGAGCGACCCCGGGCCCGAACCCGTGCCGCTCGCGGGGATCCCCATCCCGCTCGTGGTTCGGGCCGCCCGAGCGGACCGGTTCGTGACCCGTTCTGGGGCTGGACCCGGCGTTGCCGGATGCGGTGCGGCTCAGCCGAGGAGGCGCGCCTCGCGACCCCGGGGAGGGCCTACGACGGCGCCACTACGCGCCCTGCCCGGTCGCCTTCCGCAGCAGCGCGGCGATGACGGGGCTCGTCGTCTCGTCGACGCTCGACAGCGCGTACGACGTCGGCCACATGTCACCGTCGTCGAGCTGGGCCGCGTCCTGGAAGCCCATCGTCGAGTAGCGTCCGCCGAACTTCGAGCCGGGCTGGAAGAACACGACGATCTTGCCGTCCGCGTCGGCGTACGAGGGGAACCCGTACCAGGTCTTGGGGGCGAGCATCGGGGCGTGCTCGAGGACCAGCGCGTGCAGTCCCTCGGCGACGGCCCGCTCCTCCTCGGTCATCGCGGCGTGCGCGTCGAGGACCGCCTGCAGCTCGGCCGCCGCCTTGTCCGCGGACTTCTGCCGCTTGGCCTCGGCGCGCAGCTCGGCCGCGCGTTCCTTCATCGCCGCGCGCTCCTCCTTGCTGAAGCCCTGCTCGTCTGACGCCATGATGTGTTCCTCTCGTCGTGGGCCCGTCGCCGCTCGCTCGGACGCCGCCGTCGCGGTCGCGCGCGAGGTGTGCGGGTCGCGCTCATCTTGGCCGCGCACCCCCGGCGCCACAAGTGCGCGCCCCTAGGGTGTGGGCATGTCGTCGCCGTTCACGCGCATCCCCGCCGACCAGCACGTCGCCGCGAACGAGCTCGCCTTCGCGGTGCGCGACGCGAACCCCGTCTCGCCCGGCCACACGCTCGTCGTGCCGCGACGGGAGGTGGCGACCTGGTTCGACGCGACGGCGGACGAGCACGCGGCCCTGGGTGCCCTGGTCAAGGAGGTGCGGCTCCAGCTGGACGAGGAGCTCGCGCCCGACGGGTACACCCTCGGCATCAACGTCGGAGAGGCGGCCGGCCAGACGGTCATGCACCTCCACGTGCACGTCATCCCCCGGTGGACGGGCGACGTCGCCGAGCCCCGCGGGGGAGTCCGCGGCGTCATCCCCGAGCGACGCGACTACCCGCCGGCGCCGTAGGCGGCCAAGGCGGCCGGGCAGGCAGACAGGCAGGCAGGCAGGCATGCGGCCAGGCGAGCAGCCGACGCGGGGACGGCAGGCCTGCCGTCAGGCGGTCGACACCGCCGCCACGATCCGCTCGGCCCCGAACCGCCAGGCGGCGTCGACGTCGCCGCCGAGTCCGAAG
>NZ_CAUPYL010000108.1:0-8457 GCF_963515265.1 uncultured Frigoribacterium sp. | reverse complement strand
CACGATCGCCAGCACCGCGGCGGCGCCGACGAGGCCGACGACGACCCCCGCGGGCAGCGACCCGGCGTGGCCGACGGCGAGGCCCGTCGCGAGCGCGAGCTCGAGCGGCGCGAGGACGCGCACCAGCAGCTCGAGCAGGGAGGTCATGCACCCGACACTAGAGGACACGCCGGGGCGCCCGGTAGGTACGCTGACGGCGGACCTCCGGTGTCACGGGCGTCCTCGGACGGTGTCGTCCGTCGGGAAGGCTCGCGCGCCTCCTGCGTTGTCACCGTCACATCTGCTCCGAGGAGGACCCGCATGACGCACGACTGGATCACCCTGCAGCACCGGGCGCACGCCGAGTTCGCGCGCCGCGTCGAGGCGGTCACCGACTGGGACGCCCCGACGCCCGACACCGAGTGGGCCGTGCGCGACCTCGTGCGCCACGTGACCCGAGAGCAGCAGTGGGTGCCCGTCCTGCTCGAGGGCGGCGACCCGAGCGAGGCGCAGGCCTCGGTCGAGCCGCTCGGCGACGACCTCGTCGACGCCTGGCACCGGTCGTCGCGCGCCGCGGCCGAGGCGTGGCGCGAGGCGGACCCCGAGGCCTCGGTGCGGCTCAGCTCGGACGTCGTGCCCGTGCACGAGTACCTCGCCGAGCAGGTCGCCGACGTCACCATCCACGCGTGGGACCTCGCCCGCGCCATCGGCTCGGACGAAGAGCTGGACGACGACCTCGTCGCCGCCGTCTGGTCGGTCTTCGAGCCGCAGCGGGACGCCCTCGAGGCATCGGGCCTCTTCGCCTCGCCCGTGCCGGTCGACGACGACGCCCCGCTGCTCGTCCGCCTGCTCGCGCTGACGGGTCGCGACGCCCGCTGACACAGGGTGCCCGCCCGACGACGGGGCCGCCCCCGCTCGCTGACGGGGCTGCCCCCGCTCGCTGACGCGGCTGCCCCCGCTCGCTGACGCGGGACGGGCCGAGCGCGCGCCCTCGCAGGTCGCCCGGACCTCGGGATGGTTCGATGTCCGCATGACCGCCGACGCCGAGTCCGACGCCCGCCCCTGGCTGCACAGCTACGCCCCGGGCGTCCCCGCCGACGTCGAGCCCGTCACGGGCACGCTCGTCGACCTGATCGACGACGCCGTCGCGGCACACCGAGGCCGGGTCGCCCTGGAGTTCTTCGGGCGCGAGACCCGTTACCGCGACCTCGGCGACGAGATCGACCGAGCCGCCGAGGGCCTCCGCAAGCTCGGCGTCACCGCAGGCGACCGGGTGGCCATCCTGCTGCCGAACAGCCCGCAGCACGTGGTTGCCTTCTACGCGACCCTGCGTCTCGGCGCGGTCGTCGTCGAGCACAACCCGCTCTACACCGACCGCGAGCTGCGCCACCTTTTCGAGGACCACGGAGCGAAGGTCGCGATCGCCTGGGACAAGCTCGTCGGGCGCCTCCGCGAGTTGCCCGGCGACCTCCGCTTCGACACGGTCGTCTCGGTCGACGTGACCCGCGGCATGCCGCTCGGCACCCGGCTCGCCCTCAAGCTGCCGATCCCGGCCGCCCGCAAGTCCCGCGAGGCGCTCACCGCCCGCGCCGTCGGCGACGTCAGCTGGCCCGACCTCGTCTCGGGTCGGCCCTTGAAGAGGCGCCACCCGCGCCCTGCCCTCGACGACGTCGCCCTGCTGCAGTACACGAGCGGCACGACCGGCTCGCCGAAGGGCGCCGTGCTGACCCACCGGTCGCTGCGCAGCAACGCCGAGCAGGGCCGCGCCTGGGTGCAGGGCGTCGTCGAGGGCGAGGAGACGGTCTACGGCGTGCTGCCCTTCTTCCACGCCTACGGCCTGACGCTCTGCCTCACCTTCGCGATGCGCATCGGCGCGCGTCTCGTGCTGTTCCCCAAGTTCGACGTCGACCTCGTGCTGAAGGCCGCGGCCAAGCACCCGCCGACCTTCCTGCCCGCGGTCCCGCCGATCTACCAACGCCTCGCCGAGGCCGCCGAGCAGCGCGGCGTCGACCTCCGCAGCGCCCGCTTCGCCATCTCGGGCGCGATGAACCTGCCCCTCTCGACCGTGACCGCCTGGGAGCGGGTCACGGGCGGCATGCTCGTCGAGGGCTTCGGCCTCACCGAGACGTCTCCGGTCGCCCTCGGCAACCCGATGGGGCCGACCCGTCGCCCGGGCACCGTGGGGGTGCCGTTCCCCTCGACCGAGGCGCGCGTCGTCGACCGCGACGACCCCGATCCCGAGCGCCCCGTCACGCCGGGCGCCGCAGGCGAGCTGATCCTCCGCGGACCGCAGGTGTTCCGCGGCTACTGGAACCGCCCCGACGAGACGGCCGAGGCGTTCCTGCCCGGCGGCTGGTTCCGCACCGGCGACATCGTCAGCATGAGCGCCGACGGCTACGTCACCATCGTCGACCGCATCAAGGAGCTGATCGTCACCGGCGGCTTCAACGTCGCCCCCTCCGAGGTGGAGGAGGCGGTGCGCGGCGTCGCCGGCGTGGCCGAGGCCGCGGTCGTCGGCCTGCCCCGCGACGGCGGCGGCGAGGACGTCGTCGCCGCGATCGTCGTCGAGCCCGGCAGCACGGTCGACCCCGAGGAGGTGCGCGACCACTGCCGCGAGCAGCTCGCCGCCTACAAGGTGCCGCGACGCGTCGTCGTGGTCGACGAGCTGCCCCGGTCGCTGATCGGCAAGGTGCTCCGTCGCGAGGTCCGCGACGCCCTCATCGCCGGCCGCTGACCGGCGGCCGTCGAGCTCACGGCCGCTGGCGACCGTTCGACCGGGCGCGTCCCGACGTGAGAGCGACGAAGCGACGTGGTGTTCCGCATCGGTTCGTCGTCTTCGCGTCGGTTCGTCCGCCTCCTCGGCCTACAGCACCGCCCAGCGGCCGAGCGGCCAGAAGACGACCGTCGCGCGGCCGACGACGTGGTCGAGCGGCACGAAGCCCTCGTAGGGGCCGGTCACGTGCGACCGTGAGTCCGCCGAGCGCTCGCGGTTGTCGCCCATCACCCAGAGCGCGCCGTCGGGCACGGTGACGTCGAACGGCGTCTGCGATGCCGGGTCGCCCTCGGGCACGTCCAGGTACGGCTCGTCGAGCGGCTCGCCGTTCACGAGCAGGCGCCCCTGGGCGTCACAGCACGAGACGGTGTCGCCGGGCAGCCCGATCACGCGCTTGACGAGGTCGTCGCCCTCGCCCGCGGCCAGCCAGCCGCCCGGGTCCTCGAAGACGACGACGTCGCCGCGGTGCAGGTCCATGACGCCGGGCACGAGCTCGTTCACCAGGATGCGGTCGCCGGTCAGCAGGGTCTGCTCCATCGACGCCGACGGGATGGAGAACGACCTCACGAGGAAGGTCCTGACGCCCCACGACACCAGCAGCGCGACGAGCACGATCACGACGAGGTCGCGCAGCCAGCGCAGCCCTCCCGCCCGCCGGGTCGCAGGAGGCGCGGCGGCGGCAGCAGGATCGGTCACCGGCCCATCCTCCAGTGCTCCCCCCTCCGGCACCTGACCCTGCGCCTGTACCTACCCGTGCCCGCGGCCCGCAAATGCCGACTGCAGCGCCCGCGATACCTGCATTTCCACGCGTTGCGAGCCCGAACTCACGCTAGCGGTCGGCATGTGCGGGCAAAACCCCCGAGGGTGGGAGACGGCGGCTACGCCTGGGCGCCCCGCAGCCGCTCGAGCCGCGCCAGCGAGTGCTCCTCGGCCACCGGCTTGTCGCCGAGCACGCGGCCGATCGCCCCGAGCATCACGCCCGCGGGCCGGGTGGTCGGCAGGTCGACCGGCCCGACGTGCGGCGCGCGCAGGCCGAGCAGCTCGCGGAACCGCGGCGGCAGGGTGCCCACGGCACCGTTGAACAGCACCGGATAGCCGACGCGCAGCACCGGGAACAGCGGCGGCCGCTTGATGAAGCCCACCACCTCCTCGGTCCGGGCCGTCCGCTCGAGGATCCCGCGGCGGTCGAAGTCCCTCAGCTGCTCCTGCATCTCGGCGACCGAGCGCGGCGGGTCGACGACGCCCATCAGCTCGCCGGCGGTCGCCCACTCGCGCACGTACGCGTCGGGCCCGCCGGGCACCTCGCCCTCGCCCCAGGCCAGGTACGCGGCGAGGAACGAGTCCGCGAAGGCCATGTGCACCCAGCTGAGCAGCTCGGGATCGTTCGCCGCGTAGTCGTGCGAGACGCCGTGCCGGTCGTCGTAGCTGCCGACGACCTTCGTGTGCAGGCGGCTGACCCACTGGGAGGCGTGGGTCGCCGCCTCCTGGCTGCCGTAGGTGACGGTGTAGATCCAGCGGATCGTGCCGGCGAGACGGCCGAGCGGGTCCTCGCGGAACCGCGAGTGGTCGTGCACCCCGGCGAGCGCCCCCGGGTGCAGCGCCTGCACGAGCAGGGCGCGCACACCTGCGAGGATGGCGGTGTTCGAGCCGTGCACGGCCCAGACCGCCGACCCCGGCGCGAAGAAGCCCTCGTCGTCGCCCTTCGCGAGGTCGGTGACCCACTCGGGCGTGCCCGTGTACTGGCCGTTGAAGGTGTACTGCAGGCGGGCGCGGAGCGGCTCGGTCAGGGCGGGCATCCTCCGATCATGCGCCGCAGAGGCTGGGCGCCTGCCCCCGGCGAGCCCGGGAGTCTCGACGTCGAGGCAGTCGAGGCGGTCGAAGCGGTCCGGCCGTCCTGCCGGGACGCACCGCGCCTCCTCGTCCCGGTGTCGAGACGAGGAGGCGCGGGCAGAACAGGCAGGCAGGCGTCAGTTGCCGTGCGCCTCCTCGGCGACGGGCTGCCACTCCTCCCAGAGCGCGAGACGCGACTCGTAGTCCTTCTTGGCGATGCCCAGGGGCGCCTTGCCGAAGAAGACGCGGAGCGGCGGCTCGTCGGCGTCGACGACCTTGAGGATCGCCGTACGGGTGGCCGTGGGGTCGCCGGGGTCGGCGGCCGAGGGGCGCTTCGACGCGGCCTCGCGGACCTCGGCGTACGCCTCGTTCTCGTCGCTCCGCGAGGCGGACGGGCCCGACCAGTCGGTCGAGAAGCCGCCGGGCTCGACGAGGGTGACCTTGATGCCGAAGCCGGCGACCTCCTGCGAGAGCGACTGGCTGATGCCCTCGAGCGCCCACTTCGACGCGTGGTAGATGCCGACCGTCGGGAAGGCGCTGATGCCGCCGATGCTCGAGACCTGCACGATGTGGCCGGAGCCCTGCTCGCGCATGATCGGCAGCGCCGCCTGCGTGACCCAGAGGGCGCCGAAGAGGTTGGTCTCGAGCTGGCCGCGCGCCTCCTCCTCGGTGATCTCCTCGACCATGCCGAAGTGGCCGTAGCCGGCGTTGTTGACGACGACGTCGAGGCGACCGAAGTGCTCGGCAGCCTGCTGCACGGCGGCCACGTCGGCGGCACGGTCGGTGACGTCGAGCTGGAGCGGCAGGAAGGTGTCGGGGTACTGCTCGACGAGCGCGTCGACGGCCTCGAGCTTCCGGGCCGTGCCCGCGACGCTGTCGCCGCGCTCCAGGGCAGCCTCGGCCCACTCACGGCCGAAGCCCTTCGACGCGCCGGTGATGAACCAGACCTTGCTCACGGTGTTCCTCTCGTCGTGTGGTGTCGCGCTGTCGGGAGCGCCGCTCCACTGAACGCCCGGCCTCCCCGACGCGCGCACAGCCAGCTCGGAGGGTGCGCATCTCGGCCTAGAGTGGGGCGCGTGACCATCGACACCGCCCGTCCCTGGCTGGCCTCCTACGCTCCCGGCGTCCCCCACGACATCGAGCCCGTCACGGGCTCCCTCCTCGACATCGTCGAGGGCACGGCCGCCGAGTACCCCAAGGCCGTCGCGCTCGAGTTCTTCGGCGCGACCACCACGTACGCCGAGCTCGTGGACCAGATCTCGCGCGCGGCCGAGGGCCTGCGCAAGCTCGGCGTCCGTCACGGCGACACCGTCGCCCTGGTCCTGCCGAACAGCCCCCAGCACGTCGTGGCGTTCTACGCGGTGCTGCGCCTCGGCGCGATCGTCGTCGAGCACAACCCGCTCTACACGCCGCGTGAGCTGCGGCACCAGTTCGAGGACCACGGCGCGAAGGTCGCGATCGCGTGGGACAAGGTCGTCGAGACCCTGCAGGACTTCCCGTCCGACGTCGCCGTCGACTCGATCGTGTCGATCGACGTCACCCGCGGCATGCCCCTCGCGACCCGCACCGCCCTGCGTCTGCCGATCAAGAAGGCCCGCGAGTCGCGCGACCGCCTGACCACGACCGTGCGGGGCACCGTCCCGTGGGAGAAGGTCGTCGGGTCGTCGCGCATCAAGGCACGTCACCCGAAGCCCGACACGACCGACCTCGCGGTCATCCAGTACACGAGCGGCACCACCGGCACCCCCAAGGGCGCCCAGCTGACCCACGCGAACCTGCTCTCGAACGCGGCGCAGTCCCGGGCCTGGGTGCCCACCATCACACGGGGCGACTGCACCGTGTACGCCGTGCTGCCCATGTTCCACGCCTATGGCCTGACGCTCTGCCTCACCTTCGCGATGAGCATGGGCGCCCGCCTGGTGCTGTTCCCGGCCTTCGACCCGACCCTCGTGCTCAAGGTGATGAAGAAGCGCCCCCCGACCTTCCTCCCGGCGGTCCCGCCCATCTACACGCGCCTCCGGAAGGCCGCCGACGACGCCGGGGTCTCGCTGAAGGGCGTCGAGGTGGCCATCTCGGGCGCCATGCCCCTGTCGGCCGAGGTCGTCGAGCCCTGGGAGGAGCAGTCGGGCGGCTGGCTCGTCGAGGGCTACGGCCTCTCCGAGTGCTCGCCCGTGCTGATGGCCAACCCGGTCGGCCCGACCCGCCGCGCCGGCACCGTCGGCCTGCCGCTGTCGAGCACGGAGGTGCGGGTCGTGGACCCCGAGAACCCCACCGTCGACGTGCCCGCCGGCGAGAGCGGCGAGCTGATCGTGCGCGGCCCCCAGGTCTTCAGCGGCTACTACCGGAAGCCGCAGGAGTCGAGCGAGGTCTTCGTCGACGGCGACTGGTTCCGCACCGGCGACATCGTCACCATCGACCCGGACGGCTTCGTCCGGATCGTCGATCGCATCAAGGAGCTCATCATCACCGGCGGCTTCAACGTGAGCCCGTCCGAGGTCGAGGAGGTGCTGCTGCGTCACGAGGGAGTGGCCGAGGCCGCTGCGGTCGGCCTGCCCTCCCCCGGCGGCGAGCAGGTCGCGGCCGCGATCGTCCTGCACCCGGGCGCCGAGGTCGACGTGCAGGCGCTGCGCGCCTTCGCCCGCCAGCACCTCACGCCCTACAAGGTGCCCCGTCGCATCGTCGTCGTCGACGAGCTGCCGAAGTCGCTGATCGGCAAGGTGCTGCGCCGCAAGGTGCGGGACGAGCTCGCCGACCGCTGAGCCGGGCCGAGCCGGGCCGGCCCGATCAGCCGCCGCCGCTGGCTCGCCGACCGGATCCGCTCGGCCGGCGCTAGCCTCGACGGCATGACCGTCGACGCTCTGCCCACCAGCACGCCGTCCGCCGAGGGGATCGACGCCGCCGGCGTCGAGGCCTTCCTCGACGGGCTCGAGTCCACGCCCGGCGTCGAGCCGCACAGCATCGTGCTGGTGCGTCACGGCTCCGTGGTGACGCAGGGCTGGTGGGCCCCGTACTCGGCCGACCGTGTCCACCTGCTCTACTCGCTGAGCAAGAGCTTCACCTCGACCGCCGTCGCCTTCGCGGTCGACGAGGGCTTCCTCGGCCTCGACGACACCGTGCTCAGCCACTTCCCCGAGCTCGACGCCGACGTGACCGACCCGCGCAGCCGATCGATGCGCGTCCGCGATGTGCTCGCGATGTCGAGCGGACACCGGGCCGAGGCCCTCGGCCGCGCGCTCGAGGCCGACCCGGCCGACCTCGTCCGCGGGTTCCTCCTCACGCCGCCGGAGGCCGACCCCGGCTCGGTCTTCGCCTACAACCAGCCCTGCACCTACGCGGTCGCGGCGATCGTGCAGCGCGCCTCCGGCCTGTCGCTCACCGAGTACCTGCGTCCGCGGTTGTTCGAGCCGCTCGGCATCGGGCAGGCCAGCTGGCAGCGCGACGACAGCGGCCGCGAGATCGGCTTCAGCGGCCTGCACGCGCAGACCGAGGCCGTGGCGCTGCTCGGGCAGCTGTGGCTGCAGCGGGGCGTGTGGCAGGGCAGGCAGCTGCTCCCCGCCTCCTACGTCGACGAGGCGACCCGGGTGCAGGTCGCGAACCCCAACGAGGCGAACGCGGACTGGAGCCAGGGCTACGGCTTCCAGTTCTGGATGGCCCGGCACGGCTGGCGCGGGGACGGCGCCTACGGCCAGTTCTGCGTCGTGCTGCCCGAGCACGACGTCGTGCTCGCGCTCACCGGCCAGACCGTCGACATGCAGGCCGTGCTCGACCTCGCCTGGCAGCACCTCCTGCCGGCCTTCGAGGGCGCGGGCGACGCTGCCGCCGACGACGCGCTGGCCCGCCGCACGGCCGCGCTCGGGCTGGCGCCCCTCGAGGAC
>NZ_CAUPYL010000107.1:0-8467 GCF_963515265.1 uncultured Frigoribacterium sp. | reverse complement strand
GGACGGGCCGGCAGCCAGGGAGCGTCGTCTCGCGCCATGCTCGGTCGACCTCCTCGTCGGGCGGGCCCGCCGCCGCACGACGGGGGACCTGGTACCAGTCAGGACCCGCGAGGTGCCGCGCGCCCACCTCGTGTTCGGAGACCTCGGCCGCGGCGCTCGCCGGGGGGAATGCCGGGCGCCCGCGGCCGCGTTGCACCCGGCAGCGCGTCGGGCAGGGGCCGGGAGGCGCTGGCGTAGACTTCGACGATCATTCCGACCGAGACACCCGAGGAGAGGGGCGTGCCCGTGGGCAGGACGCTTGCCGAGAAAGTGTGGGACGACCACGTCGTCGTCAAGGGCGAGGACGGCGCCCCCGACCTTCTCTACATCGACCTCCACCTCCTCCACGAGGTCACGAGCCCGCAGGCCTTCGACGGGCTCCGGCAGGCAGGGCGGCCGATGCGGCGCACCGACCTGACGATCGCCACCGAGGACCACAACACCCCGACCCTCGCCATCGACAAGCCGATCGCCGACCTCACCAGCCGCACGCAGATCGAGACGCTCCGCCGCAACACGGCCGAGTTCGGCGTCCGCCTGCACCCGCTCGGCGACGCCGAGCAGGGCATCGTCCACGTCGTGGGGCCGCAGCTCGGCCTCACCATGCCGGGCATCACGGTCGTCTGCGGCGACTCGCACACCTCGACGCACGGCGCGTTCGGCGCGATGGCCTTCGGCATCGGCACGAGCGAGGTCGAGCACGTCATGGCGACGCAGACCCTGCCGCTCAAGCCGTTCAAGACCATGGCCGTCACCGTCGAGGGCACGCTGCGCCCCGGCGTGACCGCGAAGGACGTCATCCTGGCGGTCATCGCGCAGATCGGCACCGGCGGCGGCCAGGGCTACGTGCTCGAGTACCGCGGCAGCGCGATCCGCGCCCTCTCGATGGAGGGGCGCATGACGATCTGCAACATGTCGATCGAGGCCGGCGCCCGTGCCGGGATGGTCGCCCCCGACCAGATCACCTTCGACTACCTCGAGGGCCGCGACCACGCCCCGACCGGCGCCGACTGGGACGAGGCGGTCGCCTACTGGAAGACCCTCCCGACCGACGACGACGCCGTGTTCGACGCCGAGGTGTTCCTCGACGCCGACTCGCTCGAGCCGTTCGTCACCTGGGGCACGAACCCGGGCCAGGGCGTCTCGCTGAGCGACTCCGTGCCCGACCCCTCGACCGTCGTCGACCCCAACGAGCGCGCCGCAGCCGAGCGCGCCCTCGAGTACATGGCCCTCGAGGCCGGCACGCCGATGAAGCAGATCCCCGTCGACGCCGTGTTCATGGGTTCGTGCACCAACAGCCGCATCGAAGATCTGCGGGCCTTCGCGTCGATCGTGCAGGGCAAGACCAAGGCCGAGGGCGTCCGCGTGATGGTCGTGCCGGGCTCGGCCCGCGTGCGGCTCGAGGCCGAGGCCGAGGGCCTCGACAAGGTCTTCACCGACTTCGGCGCCGAGTGGCGCTTCGCCGGCTGCTCGATGTGCCTCGGCATGAACCCCGACCAGCTCGCCCCGGGCGAGCGCTGCGCGTCGACCTCGAACCGCAACTTCGAGGGCCGCCAGGGCAAGGGCGGGCGCACGCACCTCGTGTCGCCGCTGGTCGCCGCCGCGACGGCCGTCCGCGGCACCCTGTCGTCCCCGTGGGACCTGTCGGCCGACGAGGCGGGCGCGCTCGGCGGGGCCGACCCGGCCTCGGCGACCCCGATCCACGACCAGGTCGCCGCCGAGCTGACCGGCCAGACCGCAGGAGGCGCGTCCTAGTGCAGAAGTTCACCGTCGTCACCGGCGTGGCCGCGCCCCTGAAGCGCTCGAACGTCGACACCGACCAGATCATCCCGGCCGAGTTCCTCAAGCGGGTCACCAAGACCGGCTTCGAGGACGCGCTCTTCTTCTCGGCGCGCCAGGACCCGGACTTCGTGCTCAACCGCCCGGAGTACCAGGGCGCGCGAGTGCTCGTGGCCGGCCCCGACTTCGGCACCGGCTCGAGCCGCGAGCACGCCGTCTGGGCGCTCCGCGACTTCGGCTTCGACGTCGTGCTGAGCTCGCGCTTCGGCGACATCTTCCGGGGCAACTCGGGCAAGCAGGGCCTGCTGAGCGCCGTCGTGGCCGAGCACGACATCGAGCGGATCTGGGCGGTCGTCGAGGCCGCTCCGGGCATCGAGATCACCGTCGACCTCGCCGCGCAGACCGCCACGGTCGGCGACCTCACGGTCTCGTTCGAGGTCGATGCCTACACTAAGTGGCGCCTCCTCGAGGGTCTCGACGACATCGGACTGACCCTCCGCGACGAAGCCGCCATCACAGAATTCGAAACCCGCCGCGCCGCCTGGCGCCCGAAGACATTGCCGGTGAAGTAAGTGAACTCTCTCGTCCAAGACGCAGCAGCTGCAGGGGCCCGTGTCGGCCTGAAGTCCGATGAGATCGTCATCCGCGGCGGCAAGCCGCTGATCGGTCGCATCGAGGTGCGCGGGGCGAAGAACCTCGCCACGAAGGCCATGGTCGCCGCGCTCCTCGGCGACACCCCCAGCATCCTGCGCGACGTGCCGGACATCAGCGACGTCAACGTCGTGCGCGGCCTGCTGTCGGTGCACGGCGTCCGCATCACCGACCCGGCCCGCGGCGAGATGATCCTCGACCCGGCCAACGTCGAGTCGGCGCACTTCGCCGAGATCGACGCGCACGCCGGGTCCAGCCGCATCCCGATCCTCTTCTGCGGCCCGCTGCTGCACCGGCTCGGCGAGGCGTTCATCCCCGACCTCGGCGGCTGCCGCATCGGCGACCGCCCGATCGATTTCCACCTCGACGCGCTCCGTGCCTTCGGCGCAGTCGTCGACAAGTCGTACAACGGCATCCACCTCACCGCGCCCGACGGGCTCAAGGGCGCCAACATCGAGCTGCCCTACCCGAGCGTCGGCGCGACCGAGCAGGTGCTGCTCACAGCTGTCCTCGCCGACGGCGTCACCGAGCTCCGCAACGCGGCCATCGAGCCCGAGATCATGGACCTCATCGCCATCCTGCAGAAGATGGGCGCGATCGTCTCCGTCGAGCCGAACCGCGTCATCTTCATCGAGGGCGTCAAGACGCTCCGCGGCTACACGCACCGGGCCATCAACGACCGCAACGAGGCCGCCAGCTGGGCGAGCGCCGCGCTCGCCACCAAGGGCGACATCTTCGTCGAGGGCGCCGACCAGAAAGACCTGATGACGTTCCTCAACGTCTTCCGCAAGGTCGGCGGCGACTTCGACGTCCACGAGGACGGCATCCGCTTCTTCCACCCCGGCGGCGAGCTCAAGCCCGTCGTCGTCGAGACCGACGTGCACCCCGGCTTCATGACCGACTGGCAGCAGCCGCTCATCGTGGCGCTCACCCAGGCGCAGGGCACCTCGATCGTGCACGAGACGGTCTACGAGAACCGCTTCCAGTTCACCGAGGCGCTGAACGACATGGGCGCCGACATCACCGTCCACAAGGAGGGCCTGCCGGGCCACGACCGGCGCGTCGCCCGTCGCGAGTTCGAGCAGGCGGCCGTGATCAACGGCCCGACCGCGCTGCACGGCGCCGACATCCGCGTGCCCGACCTCCGCGGCGGCTTCAGCCACCTCATCGCCGCGCTGACGGCCGAGGGCGAGTCGAAGATCAGCAACGTCGGCATCATCAGCCGCGGCTACGAGCACTTCATCGCGAAGCTGCGCAAGCTGGGCGCCGACTTCGACTTCCAGGGCTGATCGCGACGTGATCGACGCCTCCTCGCCGACCCCGCCGGCCGGCGGGGTCGATGCGCCCCTCGTCCAGACGCCTCGCCGGGTCGGTCGCTTCGGCCGGGGCAAGGAGAAGAGCGCCGTGTTCCGGGGCGTCGCCGCCGTGGGCGCCCCGCTCTTCGACCGGCTCGCCCGCATCGAGGTGCGCGGCGCCGAGAAGCTGCCGGCCGAGGGTGCCTTCGTGCTCGCGCCGAACCACTACACGAACATCGACCCCGTCGTCGTGGCGCGGCTGATGTGGACCCTCGGACGCGTCCCGCGGTTCCTGGCCAAGGCGTCGCTCTTCCGCGTGCCCGTGTTCGGCTCGCTGATGCGCGTCATGGGCCACGTGCCCGTCGAGCGCGGCGGCCGCACGCACGACAGCGACCCTCTGCAGGCCGGGCGCGCCCTGGCGACCAGCGGCGGGGGAGTGATCATCTACCCGGAGGGGACGCTCACGCGCGATCCCGACCTGTGGCCCATGAAGGGCAAGAGCGGCGCCGTCCGGCTCGCCCTCCAGGCGGGGGTGCCGCTCATCCCGATGGCGCACTGGGGCAGCCAGCACGTGATGGGCCGCTACTCGGCGAAGATCAGCCTGTTCCCGCGCAAGCGCATCGTGGCAGCCATCGGCGACCCCGTCGACCTGTCGCCGTGGCGGGGCCGCCACCTCGACCAGGCCGCCTACACCGAGGCCACGGCCCTCGTCATGCAGCGCATCACCGAGCTGCTGGCCGGCCTCCGCGACGAGGAGGCGCCCGCCGAGCAGTGGGACCCGCACACGAAGCACCAGAAGGAGACCGGACGCTTTGAGCAGCCGTGACGACAGCAGCCGCGCCGACAGCAGCCACGACGTGACCGGCGACGCCGGTCGAGGCGCCGGGACGCGGGAGGACGCCATCGGGGCCCTCGGCGAGGGCGCCGTCACGACGGAGGCGATCTCGGTCGTGATGCGCAGCGCCGTGCCCCGCACGGTGGCCGTGCTGGGCTCCGGCAGCTGGGGCACCACGTTCGCGAAGGTCCTCGCCGAGGGCGGGGCGGACGTCACGCTCTGGGCCCGGCGTCCCGAGGTCGCGCGCGAGATCACCGAGAGCAAGCGCAACAGCGACTACCTGCCGGGCATCAACCTGCCCCGCACCCTCGTGGCGACGCCCGACGTGGCCGCGGCGCTCCGTGGCGCCGAGCAGGTCTACCTCTCGGTGCCCAGCCAGACCCTCCGCGACAACCTCGCCGCGGTGCGCGAGCTCGTCCCGCGCGGCGTCCCGGTGGTCAGCCTCATGAAGGGCGTCGAGAAGGCGACCGGCCTGCGCATGAGCCAGGTCATCGAGCAAGAGCTCGACATCGACCCCGACCTGATCGCCGTCGCCTCCGGCCCGAACCTCGCCCTCGAGATCGCCAAGCGACAGCCGACCGCCGCCGTGGTCTCGTCGCAGAGCCTCGAGACCGCGACGCTCGTCGCCGCCACCGCGACCAACCCGTACTTCCGCTCGTTCGTGAACACCGACGTGATCGGCACCGAGTTCGGCGGGGTCCTCAAGAACCTCATCGCGGTCGCCATCGGCATCGTCGACGGCGTCGGCTACGGCGAGAACACGAAGGCCTCGATCATCACCCGCGGCCTGGCCGAGATGACCTCGTTCGCCGTCTCGTTCGGGGCCAAGGCCGAGACACTCGCGGGGCTCGCGGGCCTCGGCGACCTCATCGCGACGTGCGAGTCGCCGCTCTCGCGGAACAACACGGCCGGCCGCCTCCTCGGCCAGGGCTACGCCTTCGGCGACGTCGTCCGGCAGATGAACCAGACCGCCGAGGGGCTGAGCTCCGTCGCGCCGATCCTCGAGCTGGCCCGCTCGCGAGGGGTCGACATGCCCATCGTGCAGCAGGTCGCCGAGGTGCTCGCCGGTACGCTCGACCCGCGGAACATCGCGCCGCACCTGACCGAGACCGACGAGCCCCAGGGCGAGTAGCGGCAGGAGGCGCGGCGTCCGTCACGGACGCGACCCGCTCCTCCTGCCTGCTCACGCGGGCCGGCGGCGCCGAACCACCCCGAAGGGCCCCTCGATGACCACCACCACCCCCGCCACGACCGCGGCCCCTGCGACCGGAGCCGCGGCGAGCGTCGAGAAGCAGACCGTCGTCGTCCTGTTCGGCGGCCGCTCGAGCGAGCACTCGATCAGCTGCGCCACCGCCGGGGGCGTGCTCGCCGCGATCGACCGCGACCGCTTCGAGGTCGTGCCCGTCGGCATCACCCGCGAGGGCTCCTTCACGCTGCAGCCCGACGACGCGGCCCTCTTCGCCCTCGACGCCGAGTCGCTGCCGGAGGTGCGCGACAACGGCACCCGGGTGCGCTGGCCCGAGACCGCCACGAGTCGGGGGCTGAGCGTCGTCGAGCCCGACGGCGGCCTCCGCCTGCTCGGCGACGTCGACGTGGTCTTCCCGATCCTGCACGGCCGGTTCGGCGAGGACGGCACCGTCCAGGGCCTGCTCGAGCTCGTCGGGCTGCCCTACGTCGGCGCCGGCCTGCTCGCCTCGGCCGTCGGCATGGACAAGCACTTCACCAAGACCGTGCTGCAGCAGGCCGGCATCGCCGTCGCTCCCTGGCGGACGGTGCGCCGCGCCGAGTGGGCCAGCGCCCCGGAGGCGGTGGCCGCCGAGGTCGCCTCGCTCGGCTTCCCGCTCTTCGTCAAGCCCGCACGTGCCGGATCGAGCGTCGGCGTCTCACGCGTCGACCGCCCGGACCAGCTGGCCGCTGCCATGCAGGTCGGGCTGGCGGAGGACCACAAGGTCCTCGTCGAGGCCGGCGTCGTCGGCCGCGAGATCGAGTGCGCCGTGCTCGGCGGACGCGACGGCGGAGCCCCGCGCACGTCGGTCGCGGGCGAGATCGTGCTCAGCGACGAGACCTTCTACGACTTCGAGTCGAAGTACCTGGGCGGGGCGGGCGCCGACCTGCTGTGCCCGGCACCGCTGTCGGACGACGAGCTGGCCGAGATGCAGCGGCTCGCGGCCCTCGCCTTCGAGTCGATCGACGGCACCGGGCTCGCCCGCGTCGACTTCTTCCTCACCGACGGGGGCTGGGTCGTCAACGAGGTCAACACGATGCCCGGCTTCACGCCGATCTCGATGTTCCCGGCCTGCTGGCTCGCGAGCGGCCTGAGCTACCCCGAGCTCATCACCGAGCTCATCGAGCTGGGGCTCGCGACCGACCGCTGAGCCGGCGCCCCCGGCCGTGGGCGTCGTCGGCTGGCCCGCCCCGGGATCGGACATCGCACCGGGTCTCGTGCACTGCACCGCGTCCAGACACGATGCAGTGCACGAGACCCGGTGCGATCGTGGATGCTGGCCGCGACGCAGATCGAGCGGCGGCGCGCCGCACCACGGTGCCGGCTCCTTCAGCGCGTCAGCCCGTCACCGGGTCACTGCGTCAGGGAGCGGGCGTCTCCGACGGTCCGTCGGTCGAGGTGTCGGAGGGGTCGCCGACGCTCGGCAGGTCTTCCACGCCGACGCAGCCGCGGCCGTCCTCCGGCAGGTACCCGACGGCGTCGGCGAGGTCGAAGAGGGCCGTGCTGCCGACCTCGGCGCTGACGACGACCTGCACGGCGGGCGTGCGGCCGTACGTCGTGAACGTGAAGGTGTCGCCGTCCTCGGGGCCGTCGTCCGACAGCCAGTCGACGCCCTGCACGTCGTTGCAGGGCAGGTCGGAGATCGCGGGGGACTCGACGCCGCAGCGCAGCAGCACCGTCGAGGGCGTGCCCCAGGCTCCCGTCCCCTGCGCGTCGGTCTCCCGCCGCTGCTGGGGGTCGGAGTCCGGCCCGACCGTGTCGGGCAGGTGCACGACGACCTGGGCGCAGTCGGGGTCGTTCGCACCGTCGGCCGACTGCATCGGCACGGCGGCCGTGCAGCCCGAGAGGATCGACGCGGCGACGACGCCGAGCGCGACGACGAGGGAAGGGCGCAGGAGGCGGCGGGACGGAGCGGACATCCCGGCCAGGCTACCGTCGACCCCATGGAACGATCCTCCAGGTCTCTCGACGCTGCCGACACCGCCGACGCTGCCGACACTGCCGACACCGCCGACGCTGCCGGCACCGCCGCTGCAGCGGACACCGTCGCTGCTGCCGACACCGTCGATCCTGCGGACACCGTCGAGGCCGTCGGCGAGCTGGCCACCCTCGCGCGCATCCTGCCCCGCCTGCCCCGCGGTCTCGACACGCAGCTCGGCCCGGGCGACGACGCCGCCGTCGTCGCCTCGCCCGACGGCCGCTTCGTCGTCACGACCGACCTGATGGTGCACGGCCCTGACTTCCGGCGCGCCTGGTCGACGCCGCACGACCTCGGCTGGAAGGCCGCGGCCTCGAACCTCTCCGACGTGGCGGCCATGGGGGCCCGCCCCACCGCCCTCGTGGTGGCGCTGGCCGTCCCGGGCGACACTCCCGTCACCGACCTGGAAGGCCTCGCCGACGGGCTCCGCGACGCGTGCGCGGCCATGGCGCCCGGCTGCGGCGTCGTCGGCGGCGACCTCTCCGTCTCCGCGGTCTTCACGGTGGCGGTCACGGCGTTCGGCGACCTCGGCGGACACGACCCGGTCCGCCGCGACGGTGCCCGCGTCGGCGACGTGGTCGCCGTCTCCGGTCCGCTCGGCCGGGCGGCCCGGGGCCTCGACCTGCTCTTCCGCCTCGGGGTCGACCACGACGGCCTCCCCGACG
>NZ_CAUPYL010000106.1:0-8480 GCF_963515265.1 uncultured Frigoribacterium sp. | reverse complement strand
GACCGGAGGCGCCCGCCGAGTCGCCCGGGCCGATCACCGACGCTCCTGTGCCGAGCGCCCCGTCCTTCGGCGCCGAGGCGGTCGAGCCCGCGGAGGCGGAGCTGACGGACACGGCCGCGGCGGCGGCCGTGGAGCCCGCCCCGGCGAGCCCGACCATCCAGTCGCCCGTGGACGACTTCATCTCGGTCGACGCGGCGGGCGGCGCCGTCGGCACCCGCGTACCCGTGACCGTTGGGGGCACGGCAGTCGCCGGGGCCGTCGTCGAGGTGACCTTCCGGCGCGGTCTGCGCGACGGAGCGACGCAGGCTCCCGTCAGCACGACGGTCGGCGACGGCGGCACCTGGTCCGTCGGAGTCGTCCTCGAGAGCGGCGACTGGTCGTTCGCCGCCACCCAGCAGCTCGTCGACGTCGACGGCGTGCCCGTCAGCGAGCGGTCCGCCCCGACCCCGGACCGGACCGTGAGGCTCTCGGCGCAGACCGCTCCTGCCCCGACGCTGGTCGGCCCGGCCGCCGGTGCGGTCTACGCCGCCGTCCCGGGTGCGCCGTCTCCCTACGATCGTCCCGCTGCTCGCGTGCCCGTGTCCGGCACGGGCACGCCCGGCGCCGTCGTCCGGTTCCTCCTGGACGGCACGGAGGTGCTCGAGTACGACGGCGGCCTGCTCGTCGGGCCGGACGGCTCCTGGGCCACGACCGTCCCCGCGCCCGCAGGCACCTACCGCGTCGCCGCGCTGCAGGACTACGTCGACGGCAGGAACGGCTACGTGAGCCAGTCGTCCCCGAGCGTCCTCGGCGAGGAGTTCACGGTCGTGGAGGCGGCTGCCCTGCCCGCACCGATCGTGACGTCGCCGGTCTCCGGTGCGGTCTTCGACACGCTCGCCCCGGAGACCGACGGCTACGTCACCGTCACCGCGGAGGGCACGGGCGTCCCCGGGGCGATCCTGCTGCCCTTCGTGGGCACCGCAGCTGAGCTGGAGGACTTCCGGGCCCGCAACGCGGCCGGCGAGATCCTCCCGTACGACTACCCGATCGTGGTCGACGAGTCCGGTCGATGGAAGATCTCCGGGATGAACCTCCCGGGCACCTACCTCTTCACGGTCGTCCAGTACGACCCGAGGTTCTCGGCGCCGGTCTTCTCGGCCGAGGCGCCCGTGGTCGAGTTCACGGTCCGGGCTCCTGGCGCGGCCCCGACGATCGTCCCCGCAGCAAGCGGCACGTCGCTCGTCCCGTCCGCGGTGCGGCCCCCCGCGCCGAGCGCGCTGGCCTACACCGGCGCCGACCACGTCGGGGACGCGGCGCTCGCCGGGCTCGCCCTGCTCGTGCTCGGCTTCGTCGCGACGCTGATCGGCCGACGCCGCCGACGGGCGTGACCTGCGACCGCGGCGCCTGACGGGCGCACGACGAAGGGTCCGTTTCCCTGGGGGAGGCGGGCCCTTCCGCGCGGGGAGGCAGGTCAGCGACGCGGCTGCAGGCTCGGCTCGTCCGGTGTCGAGAGGGTGAGCACCGCCTCCTCGACGACGTCGTGCTCCTCGAGCTCGCGCTCCACGCGGCGGAGGGCGACGGCGACGTGCTCCTCGGTGTCGTCGCCCGTCATGTCGACGGCGGCGACCAGGTACAGGCGGCTCGGGCCGACGAACTCCGTGTGCAGGTAGGTGACGCGGGCGATCTCGGGCCGGGCGAGGAGGCGCTCGAGCACCGTCGTCTCGAGCTCGTCGCTCGGGCTCTCGCCGACGAGGAACCGGCGGTTGCGGTCGACGAGCACGAGGGCGACGACCCCGAGCAGCACGCCGACGAGGATCGAGCCGACCGCGTCGTAGACGGCAGAGCCGGTCACCTGGTGCAGGAAGATGCCGAGGAACGCGATGAGCAGGCCGACGAGGGCGGCGGCGTCCTCGGCGAAGACGGCGCGCAGCGTCGAGTTCGAGCTGCGGAGCACGAAGCGCAGGGTGGGCACCTGCCCGGCCCGGGCGCTGCCGCGGGCCTGGCGGAGGGCCTGCAGGAACGACGTGCCCTCGAGCAGGAAGGCCACCCCGAGCACGACGTAGTTCACCAGGTAGTCCTCGGCCTCCTCGGCCGCGCCGAGCTGCGAGATGCCGTGCTGGATCGACACCACGGCGCCGACGGTGAAGAGACCGAACGCCGCGAACATCGACCAGACGTAGGTCTCCTTGCCGTAGCCGAGGGGGTGGTCGTCGTCCCGCTGCTTGACGCCGCGCTTGTCGGCGATGAAGAGGAAGATCTCGTTGCCCGTGTCGGCCCACGAGTGCGCCGACTCGGCCACCATCGACGCGGAGCCCGTGAGGAACGCCGCGACGGTCTTCGCCACGGCGATCAGCAGGTTCGCCAGGAACGCCACGATCACCGTCGTCGTGCTCTCCGGCTTCGGCGCGGGCCCGGTGCCGGGCTCGGTGGGCGACGCGGTCGCCGCGGGCGGCGCCGCGGAGGGCTCTGGGGTCATGCTGCCGATTCTGCACTGCCTGCACCTGATCGCGTCCCGCCTCCTCGGCTCGTATGATGGACGAGCACTGATCCGGCCATCACCGGGGAGCACTCGGCAGAACGCGTCGATCGTCCCGACACCGGGGCAGGAGGCGTCACTAGACCCGAGCGGGGCAGGCCCGTCACAGCCGCAGCAGAGAGGTCGTCCCGTCCGGGACGGCAAGCGAGGTGGTACCGCGCCGACCGAGAACCCTCGGCAGGCGTCCTCGTGGACGGACATCCGCAGCACCTGGAGCCCCCATGGCCTACAAGCCGGTACCCGCATCGCCCCGGTTCCCCGACGTCGAGCAGGGCGTGCTCGCCTTCTGGCGTCGCGACGACACCTTCCAGGAGTCGATCCGCGCCCGCGAGGGCCGCGACGAGTGGGTCTTCTACGACGGCCCGCCCTTCGCCAACGGCCTGCCGCACTACGGCCACCTCCTCACCGGCTACGCCAAGGACGTGTTCCCGCGGTACCAGACCATGCGCGGCAAGCAGGTGCACCGCCGGTTCGGCTGGGACACCCACGGCCTGCCCGCCGAGCTCGAGGCGATGCGCCAGCTCGGCATCACCGAGAAGCACCAGATCGACGAGATGGGCATCGGCGCGTTCAACGCGGCGGCGCGCAGCTCGGTGCTGCAGTACACCGACGAGTGGCAGGGCTACGTCACCCGCCAGGCCCGCTGGGTCGACTTCGACGACGACTACAAGACGCTCGACGTCGGCTACATGGAGAGCGTCCTCTGGGCCTTCAAGCAGCTGTGGGACAAGCAGCTCGCCTACGAGGGGTTCCGGGTGCTGCCCTACTGCTGGCACGACCAGACGCCGCTGTCGAACCACGAGCTCCGCATGGACGACGACGTCTACAAGATGCGCCAGGACCAGACGGTCACCGTCGCGTTCCCGCTCGTCGGGGCCAAGGCCGAGTCGCTCGGCCTGACCGGCGTCGAGGCGCTCGCCTGGACGACGACCCCGTGGACGCTGCCGACCAACATGGCGCTCGCCGTGGGGCCCGGCATCTCGTACGTGACGGTGCCGCACGCCCTGCTGCCCGGCGAGCGCACGGGCGACCAGCAGCTGCTCACGGGCAGCGTGTTCCTGCTCGCCGCCGACACCCTCGCGGCCTACGCGAAGGACCTGGGCTACGAGTCGCCCGAGGCGGCCCAGGCCGCCGTCACGGCGACCTTCGCCGGCGCCGAGCTCGAGGGCGTCGAGTACGACCGCATCTGGGACGTCTACGCCGACACGGAGGCGTGGGGCACCGAGAACGCCTGGCGCCTGCTCGTCGCCGACTACGTCGCGACCGGCGAGGGCACCGGCATCGTGCACCAGGCGCCCGCCTACGGCGAGGACGACCAACTGGTCTGCGCCGCCGCGGGCATCCCCGTCATCGTGTCGGTCGACGAGGCCGGCCGGTTCCTGCCGATGTTCGACGAGCTCGGCGTCGCCGGGCTGCAGGTGTTCGACGCCAACAAGGTGCTCGTGCAGCGCCTCCGCGCCGACGGCCGCCTCGTGCGGCTCGCGAGCTACGAGCACAGCTACCCGCACTGCTGGCGCTGCCGCAACCCGCTGATCTACAAGGCCGTCTCGAGCTGGTTCGTCCGCGTCACCGACGTGCGCGACCGCATGGGCGACCTCAACCAGGAGATCACCTGGGTGCCCGAGAACGTGAAGGACGGCCAGTTCGGCAAGTGGGTCGCGGGCGCCCGCGACTGGTCGATCTCGCGCAACCGCTACTGGGGCTCGCCGATCCCCGTCTGGCGCAGCGACGACCCGGCGTTCCCGCGCACCGACGTCTACGGCTCGCTGGCCGACCTCGAGGCCGACTTCGGTCGCCTGCCGACGAACGAGCAGGGCGAGCCCGACCTGCACCGTCCGTACATCGACGACCTGACCCGGCCGAACCCCGACGACCCCTCGGGGCAGAGCACGATGCGCCGCATCGAGGACGTCTTCGACGTCTGGTTCGACTCGGGCTCCATGCCGTTCGCGCAGGTGCACTACCCGTTCGAGAACCAGGAGTGGTTCGAGTCGCACGCCCCCGCCGACTTCATCGTCGAGTACATCGGGCAGACGCGGGGCTGGTTCTACGTCATGCACGCGCTCTCGACGGCGCTCTTCGACCGGCCCGCGTTCTCGAACGTGATCAGCCACGGCATCGTGCTCGGCTCGGACGGCCAGAAGATGTCGAAGAGCCTCCGCAACTACCCCGACGTCTCCGAGGTCTTCGACCGCGACGGCGCGGACGCCATGCGCTGGTTCCTGATGTCCAGCTCGGTCATCCGCGGCGGCAATCTCGTCGTGACCGAGGAGGGCATCCGCGAGGGCGTCCGGCAGTTCCTGCTGCCGCTGTGGAGCACCTACTACTTCTTCACCCTCTACGCGAACGCCGCCGACGGCGGCAGCTCGGGAGGCGAGGGCCGGCACGTCGCGGACGGCCTGGTCGCGACCTGGCGCACCGATTCCACCGACGTGCTCGACCGGTACCTGCTGGCCAAGACGCGCCTCCTCGTGACCGACGTCGAGCGGCACCTCGACGCGCTCGACTCGCCGCTCGCGGCGGCCGCGCTGCGCGACTTCGCCGACGTGCTCACCAACTGGTACGTGCGCCGGTCGCGCGACCGCTTCTGGGCCGGCGACGACCGCGACGCCTTCGACACGCTCTTCACCGTCCTCGAGACGGTCACGCGCGTGGCCGCGCCCCTGGCGCCGCTCGTGACCGAGGAGATCTGGAAGGGCCTCACCGGCGGTCGCAGCGTGCACCTCACCGACTGGCCCGACGCCTCCTCGTTCCCCGAGGACGACGCCCTCGTCGCCTCGATGGACGCGGTCCGCGCGATCGCGTCGTCGGGCCTGGCGCTCCGCAAGGCGACCGGACTGCGCGTGCGCCTGCCGCTGGCGCGCCTCACCGTCGTCGCGCCCGACCCGGCCGGCCTCGAGCCGTTCGGCTCGATCCTCCGCGACGAGCTGAACGTCAAGGAGGTGGCGTTCACGCCCCTGACGGAGGAGAGCCTCGGCGAGTGGGGCGTCACCCGCAAGCTGACCGTCAACGCCCGTGCCGCAGGGCCCCGCATCGGCAAGCAGGTGCAGCAGGTCATCCCGGCCGCGAAGAAGGGCGACTGGGCCCCCGTCGGCGAGAACGTCGTCGTGGGGGGCGTCGAGCTGCTGCCCGGCGAGTTCACCCTCGAGCTGGCGGTCGACGACCCGTCGGCGGCGATCGCGTTCGTCGGCGACGGCGGCTTCGTGCTGCTCGACACCGCCACGACGCCCGAGCTCGAGGCCGAGGGCCTGGCCCGCGACGTCGTCCGGGCCGTGCAGCAGGCACGCAAGGCTGCGGGCCTCGACGTGTCCGACCGGGTCGTGACGACCGTGGCGACCGACGCGGCCGCGGCCGCGGCGCTCGGGACGCACCGCGAGATGGTGCAGGCCGAGACCCTGACGACCGAGCTGGTCGTCGACGTGCAGGACGACGTCGCGGCGCGCGACGGGAAGGTCGCGGTCGGCTCCGGCTCGGCCGTGACGGTGGAGGTGCGACGAGCGTGAGCCCGAAGAAGAGCAAGAAGGACGACGGCGTCGGCCCGGAGGACGGCGAGTTCGCCGCCGAGGCGACCCGGGTGCACGACGAGCTGCTGGCCCGCGTGGGGGAGTCCGCCCCCGAGCCGCGCCTGTCGGCCACGCGCCGCGCCGTCGAGCTGCTCGGCGACCCGCAGCGCGCCTACCCCGTCATCCACATCACGGGCACCAACGGCAAGACGTCGACGAGCCGCATCATCGAGAGCGTCCTCCGCGCCCACGGGCTGCGGACCGGGCTCATGACGAGCCCCCACCTCGTGCGCCTCAACGAGCGCATCGTCGTCGACGGCGAGCCCATCAGCGACGAGCGCCTCGTCGCCAACTGGGACGACATCCAGCCCTACCTGACGATGGTCGACACCGAGCTCGAGGCGGCGGGCGAGCCGACGCTCACGTTCTTCGAGGCGCTCACGGCGCTCGCCTTCGCGTGCTTCGCGGACGCCCCGGCCGACGTCGTCGTGCTCGAGGTCGGCATGGGCGGCGAGTGGGACAGCACGAACGTCGCCGACGGCCAGGTCGCCGTCTTCACGCCGATCGCGCTCGACCACCAAGCCCGGCTCGGGTCGACCGTCGAGGCCATCGCCCGGACCAAGGCCGGCATCGTGAAGCCGGCCGCCTCCGTCGTCAGCGCGGCCCAGCTGCCGGAGGCGCTGGCCGAGCTGCAGCGCGCGGCCGAGCTCACCGAGTCGTCGCTGGCCGTCGAGGGCGTCGCCTTCGGCGTCGAGTCCACGACGGTGGCGGTGGGCGGTCAGGTCGTCACGATCCGCGGCGTGGCGGGCCGCTACGAGGACCTGCTCCTGCCGCTCTTCGGCGACCACCAGGCGCAGAACGCGGCAGTCGCGGTGGCCGCGGTCGAGTCGTTCCTCGGCAGCGGCAGCCAGGCGCTCGACCACGACGTGCTCGCCGAGGGGCTCGCCGCGGCGACGTCGCCCGGGCGGCTGCAGATCGTGGCCAACGAGCCGACCGTCCTCGTCGACGCGGCCCACAACCCGCACGGCGCGCGAGCGCTCGCCAAGGCGATCGACGACTACTTCCAGTTCGGCCGCGTCGTCGCGGTGCTCTCGGTCCTCGCCGACAAGGACGCTGCGGGCATCGTCCGCGCGCTGTCGGGCACGGTCGACCAGTTCGTCGTCACGCAGAGCGGCTCCGACCGCTCCGTGGACGCCGACGAGCTCGCGGCCGTGGCGGTCGGCGTCGTCGGAGCCGCACGCGTCGTGGTCGAGACCGATCTCGTGGCGGCGCTCCGCACGGCCCGCGACCTCGCGGACGAGGCCGAGGGCGACGAGCCCGGCGGCATCGTGGTGACGGGGTCGATCACGCTGGTCGGCGACGTGCTCGCGCTCTCGCAGGCCGAGGGCGGGCTCTCGTGACCGAGGCGCCGCCTCCTGCGGACCCCGCCGGCCCCGCGCGCCCGACGCGTCGCGCACGTCGACGCGGCGCGGCCGAGAGCCTGCTGTCGATCGTGCTCGTGCTCGAGGCCATGTCGCTGTTCTTCGTCATGCTCGTCGTCAACGGACGTGACCTGCTGCCCACGGGCGTCGCGTTCGGCGGCGGCCTCGGCGCCATCGTCCTGATCCTCCTCGTCTCGCGCACCCTGCGCTGGCGGTGGGGGATCGTGCTCGGCTGGGTCGTCCAGCTCGGGCTCGTCGCCTGCGGGCTCCTCGACCCCGTCATGTACGTGGTCGCTGCCCTCTTCATCGCGATCTGGACCTACTGCCTCGTCAAGGGCACCCAGCTCGACCGCCTGAACGCGGCGCGCTTCGGCCCGCAGCCCTGATCGCCCGCAGCCCTGACCGCCCGTAGCCCTGACCGCCCGCACCGTCGCGACCCGCCACGAGCCCACCAGCCCCCCGAACCACCACCAGCCCCCGAACCACCACCCGCCCCACACGAAGGAGCACCAGTGACCGACCTCCAAGAGACTCTCGTCCTCGTCAAGCCCGACGGCGTCGCCCGCGGCCTCACCGGCGAGATCCTCCGCCGCATCGAGGCGAAGGGCTACTCGCTCGTCGACCTGCGCCTCGTCCAGGCCGACCGCGACCTGCTCGCCCAGCACTACGAGGAGCACGTCGGCAAGCCGTTCTACGAGCCGCTCGTCGAGTTCATGCAGAGCGGCCCCACCGTCGCGATCCGCGTCGCGGGCAACGGCGTCGTCCCGGGCTTCCGCTCGCTGGCCGGCACGACCGACCCCACCACCGCCGCCCCCGGCACGATCCGCGGCGACCTCGGCCGCGACTGGGGCCTCGCCGTGCAGCAGAACCTCGTGCACGGCAGCGACAGCCCCGAGAGCGCCGCGCGCGAGCTCGCCCTCTGGTTCTGATCTCTCTGACATGACGGAGGGGCGGGGGGGGGGACCCGGCGCGGCCCCCGCCCCCCCAGAGGCGGTCGCGAGGGGGCGGGGGTAGGGGGGGGGGGGGGGCGGCGGCGGGGGG
>NZ_CAUPYL010000105.1:0-8556 GCF_963515265.1 uncultured Frigoribacterium sp. | reverse complement strand
GTGCACCGGCAGGAAGTGCTGGTCGGGGAGGCCCGGGCAGGACTTCCTGCCGGTTCACGGCGGGCTGGGAGAAGGGGAGGCGTCAGCGCAGGGTCGCGGCCGGGACGGGGTCGGCCTGAGCACCCGCCATGGCCGCCCCGACGGCAGCGGCGGGCAGTCCCGCGGGCAGCAGCACGAGACGCGAGGCCAGGTCGAGCGACGCGATGAACGAGGAGGCGGCGGCCTGGTGGGCGAGCGCGTCGCGCACCGGCCCCATCAGCTCGTCGCCGAGGGCGCTCATCCCGCCGCCGACGACGATCGTCTGCACGTCGACCGTCAGGGCGAGCAGCCGGACGGCCTGCGCGACCCCGTCGACCAGGGTGCGTCGGGCCTGCACGGCCAGGTGGTCGCCGTCGGCCGCCGCGTCGAGGAGGGCGCGTGCCGGGTGCAGGGCGGTGGTCGGCCAGAGCCGGGCCGCAGCTGATCCCGAGGCGACGGTCTCGAGGCAGCCACGCTGTCCGCACGCGCACCAGGCGCCGGTCGGGTCGACGGGGACGTGCCCGATCTCGCCTGCGGCACCGTGCGCGCCGCGGCGGACCTGACCGTCGAGGACCAGCCCGGCGGCGAGGCCGGTGCCGAGGTTGAGGTAGGCGATCGAGCCCTGCAGTGACATCGCGTGCCACGCGCCGAGCGCTGCGGCGTTGACGTCGTTCTCGACCCTGACGGGCACGCCGAGGCGGCGGGCCAGCTCGTCGCCGAGCGCCGTGTCGACGAGGCCGAGGTTGACCGCGTGGCCGACCCTGCCGGTGGTGGCGTCGACGACGCCGGGCACGCCGACGCCGACCGAGGACAGACGATCGAGCGGCACGCCGGTGAGCGCCGCGAGGCGCTGCGCGGCCTCGACCGCGTTGTCGAGGACCTCGTCGACCCCGAAGCCCGAGGCGAGCCGGACGCGGTGCACGGGCCGGGGCGACCGGGGACCGTCGTCGGCGACGGCCACGGCGTCGATCTTCGTCCCGCCGATGTCGAGGCCGAGCCTCACGGGCACGCCCCCGGCGCCACGGCGTGGTCAGGGCGAGGCCCCTCGCTCACGACCAGGACGGGCGTCACGACGATGCCGGGGAAGGCGGGGACAGGCCTGCTCATGGGTGTTAGTAAAGCTTACTAACCGAACGGCAGCAAGCACGAGGGGCCCGAGATCTCGGGCTCGTTTCGGGTATTGACCAGCCGTGTTTCCTGCTCGTAAACTCACCGCACCAGCCTTGACAACGTGTTTGTAAGGCATTTTTACTAAACGGCAACGCTGCCGGGCCCGTCTCGCACCACGAGACGGCGCACGCCTCTCGAGGCCCCGGTCGGCGACGCCCGAGACGAGAGGAGGCGACCGTGCCCCGAGCCGCCGCCCCCCGTGCCGCCACGCATGCCGCTGCTCCCGTCGCCCCCGGTGCAGAGCGCGCCTCCTCCTCGACCCTGCGCGTCACCGCCAAGTCGCTCCCGCAGCACACCCGGGCCCGCAACCGCTCGCTCGTGCTGCAGACCCTCTGGCGCCAGGGCTCGATGAGCCGCGCCGACCTCGCCCGCGAGAGCGGACTCACCCGGCCGACCGTCTCGGGCATCGTGCAGGAGCTGGCCGACGAGGGGGTCGTGGCCGAGCTCGGGCTCCGAGGCGACTCCCGGGTCGGCAAGCCAGCGACGCTCGTCGGCATCCGGCCCGACTCGTTCCACATCCTCGCGCTCGACCTCTCGTCGGCGGAGCGGTTCTCCGGCGCCGTCGTCGACGTCCGCGGCGAGGTGGTCGGCCGAGCCAGCGTCGACATCGACGGGGCGACGGGCGAGGCGGCCGTGGCGCTGGCCGAGCGCCTCGTCGACGAGCTGTCCGCGCTGACGACCACGCGCCTCCTCGGCGTCGGGGTGGGCACGCCCGGCATCGTCGACCACCAGGGCGTCGTGCGCACGGCGGTGCACCTGGGCTGGTGGGACCTGCCGCTCGCGGCCCGGCTGAGCGCCCGCACGGGCGTGCCGGTGCACGTCGGCAACGACGCGAACCTGGCCGCCCTCGGGGTGCACACCTTCGGCGACCCCGAGCGCGACCCGTCCCGCAGCCTGATGGTCATCACCATCGAGCACGGCGTGGGCGTGGGCCTCATCGTCGGGGGAGCGCTCGTCGAGGGCGACCGCTTCTCGGCCGGCGAGATCGGGCACGTCACCGTCGACGAGGCGGGCGACGTGTGCGCCTGCGGCCGCCGCGGCTGCCTCGAGGTCTCGCTCGCGGCGCCGGGGCTGTCGGCCCGCCTCCTCGCCGTCGACCCCGGCTCGCGCGGTGCGGTGCTGCACGCCGCGGGGCGCGACCTCGGATTCGTGCTCGCCCCCGTCGTGAGCGCCCTCGGGCTCGACGAGGTCGTGCTCTCCGGGCCCCGTGAGCTGCTCGACGGCGTGCTGCTGCGCGCGGCGGTCGAGACGGTCAGGGCCCGCACGCTCGCGGCCGTCGGCCAAGGGCTCGTCCTCCGCTACGCGGGCGACGACCGCGACCTGGCCGTGCTCGGCGCCGCCTCCCTCGTGCTCTCGGCCGAGCTGGGCGTCTCGTGACGGCGCACGGCCGCGCGGCACGCGGCCCCTGCCCCGGCGGCCCCTCCCCAGGCGCTCCCGCCGCCCGATCCACCACAGACCGCACCACCCGCACCAGCACCGCCCGCACCTGTTCGACCACCATCACTCCCAGCAGCACCCCGCGGCACCGCCGCCCCGTCCACGAGGAGACACAATGCGAATGACACGTCACACAGCGGTCGCGGCCCTCGGCCTCACGGCCGCCCTTGCCCTGACCGCCTGCTCGAGCGCGGGCACGGCAGGAGGCGGCAGCAGCGACGGGCCGCAGACGGTGCCCACCACGAAGGGCGACGGCGAGACGCTGACCGTCTGGGTCATGACGGGCGACTACACCGACGAGACGATCAAGGCGATCAACGACGAGTTCACCGAGCAGACCGGCGCGGAGGTGGACGTCCAGACCCAGCAGTGGGACGGCATCACCACCAAGATCAGCACCGCGCTCGCGACGTCCACCCCGCCCGACGTGCTCGACCTCGGCAACACCCAGGTCGCGAGCTACGCCGAGAACGGCGCCCTGCTCGACCTCACCGACTACGCGGACGACATCGCCCAGGGCCAGGAGTGGCTCACGGGCCTCGAGGAGCCCGCCACGGTCGACGGCTCGCTCTACGGCGTCCCCGGCTTCGCGGGCGCCCGCGCCGTCATCTACAACAAGGACATGTGGGCGGCGGCCGGCATCACCGAGGAGCCCACCACCTACGAGCAGCTCACGGCCGACCTCGACACGCTGGCCGCGGCGAACCCGGCGAGCGACTTCTCGCCCTTCTACATGCCCGGTGCCTACTGGTACGCCGGCATGCAGTTCGTCTGGGACGCCGGCGGGGAGATCGCGACGCAGGGCGACGACGGCACCTGGTCGGCCGGGCTGTCGTCCGACGAGGCGCAGCAGGGCCTCGAGGACTTCAAGGAGTTCCAGAACACCTACTCGACGGGCGCCTCGCAGACGCTCGACACCGACGTGCCCAACCAGGACCAGATCTTCGCCGACGGCAAGGCCGGTGCCATGCTCGGAACCAACGGCAAGATCGACCTGATCAAGGAGGCCAACCCCGCCCTGACGGACGACAGCTTCGGCACCTTCCCGTTCCCGGGCAAGTCCGGCGAGTCGCAGCCCGTCATGCTCGGCGGCTCCGACTGGGGCATCGCGGCCAAGAGCGCCAACACCGACCTCGCGCTGCAGTGGGTCAAGATCGCGGCCAGCCCCGAGATCCAGAGCGACTGGGTCTACGGCAACGACGGCTGGATCCCCAACAGCACCGACGGCATCGAGGCGGCGCAGAGCACGCTCGGCGACATCGACGAGGGCTTCTTCTCGGCGGCGCTGAACTCGAAGGCCACCCCGGCCAGCGGCAACTGGGCCGCGCTCGAGGGCGACCTGAGCATCAACGACCTCTTCAGCAGCGTCGCCTCGGGCAGCAAGTCGCCCGAGGCCGCCGCCGAGTCGTTCGACAGCACGACGGACGACGCCCTCAACAAGTAGTTCCACCCGCGAGCGGCTCCGCACCGCAGGGCCGGGCGACGCACGAGCAGGACGTGCGCCGCCCGGCCGGGACCACCCCGCTCGACCAGCTCCACCGCTCGACTCGATCACCGCTCGTTCCGATCACCGCTCGACCCGATCTCTGAGTCCCGACCCAGGAAGCAGCCATGGCCGTCACGACAGCGCCGCCCCTCCCACCCCGCCAGCACGCCCCCGAGGGCCCGGCCCCGCGGCCCGGGAAGAAGCGCCAGCTCGCCCCGCTCTGGCTGCTGAGCCCGGCCGGCATCGTCCTGCTCGTCGTGATGGTCGCGCCGATCGGGTTCCTGGTCTTCACCTCGTTCACGAACTACGACCAGCGCAGCCTGTTCACCGGCGCCTACGAGTCGGTCGGGCTGCAGCAGTACGTCACGCTGTTCACCGACAGCGACTTCTGGTGGTCGCTGCTCCGCACCGTCCTCTTCACCGTGGCGATGGTCGCCGGCAGCGTCGTCATCGGCATGGGCGTCTCGCACCTGCTGACGCGGATCCACACGAGCATGCGGTACGTCGTCACCGTCGTGCTGATCTTCGCGTGGGCGATGCCGAACGTCGCCTCCTCGCTGGTCTGGAACTGGCTGTTCCAGCCCGGCTACGGCGTCGTCAACTGGATGCTCACGCAGCTGCGGGTCTTCGGCGACATGACCGACACGCAGTGGTCGAACGATCCCCTGTTGTCGTACACGTCGATCTGGATGCTGATCGTCTGGCAGGCGGTGCCCTTCATCGCGCTGACCCTCTACGCCGCCGAGACGCAGGTGTCGCCCGAGTACAAGGAGGCGGCCCGTCTCGACGGTGCCGGCGAGTGGCGCGTGTACCGCGACGTCACCCTGCAGTTCCTCAAGCCGACCCTGCTGCTCGTGACGATCCTCTCGATCATCTGGGACTACAACGTCTTCAACCAGATCTGGCTCGTCTCGCAGGGCGGCCCCGACGACGCGACGTCGACCCTCGGCGTCTTCATGTACAAGACGGCGTTCGTCGGCTTCGAGATCGGACAGGGCGCCGCCATCTCGGTCGTCACGACCCTGCTGCTGCTCGGCCTCACCGCGTTCTACATCCGCAACCTCATCCGCTCGGGAGAAGACCTGTGACCACGACAGTCCCCACCGGCGTCGGCGCCTCGGCGACCGACGGCCCGTCCGAGACCGCTGCGGCCGCCGACTCGGCCGTCCCCGCCTCCGCCGGCCCTGCCGCCGGCTCCTCCGACGGCACCGCAGGAGGCGCGACGCCCGTCCGCCGGTCGCGTCGCCGCAAGAAGCCCCGCTGGTTCAGCAACTCGCTCGCGGTGCTGTTCAGCGCCGTGTGGATCTTCCCCGTCTACTGGATGGTCAACACGGCCTTCAAGCCACGGTCGGAGTCGATGACGTCGACCCCGCTCTTCCTGCCGCAGCACCCGACGCTCGACAACTTCGTCGTCGCGATCACGCAGAGCGGGTTCCTCGTCAACCTGCGCAACAGCGCGGTGGTGGTGATCGCGACGGTGCTGCTCGCGATCATCCTGGGCTTCTTCGCCGCAGCGGCGCTCTCGCGGTTCCGCTTCCGCGGGCGCCGCACGATCATGATCGTCATCCTCGCCGTGCAGATGCTGCCGACGACGGCGCTGCTCATCCCGTTGTTCCTGATCTTCAACAGCATCGGGCTGCTCGGCACCTACGCGGGCCTCGTGCTGGCGTACATCGCGACGGTGCTGCCGTTCTCGATCTGGGTGATGCGTGGGTTCTTCGTGGCCATCCCGATGGAGATCGAGGAGGCGGCCCAGCTCGACGGCGCGAACACCTGGCAGGTGCTGACGCGCATCCTGTTCCCGCTCGTGGCGCCGGGCGTCATCGCGACGAGCATCTTCGCCTTCATCGCGGCCTGGAACGACTACATCATCGCCTACACGTTCATGAAGGACCAGTCGATGTACACGCTGCCGGTCTGGCTCGCGTCGTTCGTCTCGCAGAACACCGGCACCGACTCCGGCGGGCAGATGGCGGCAAGCGTGCTGTTCTCGCTGCCGGTCGTCGTCTTCTTCGTCATCATCCAACGCAACCTGGTGTCGGGCATGTCCGCCGGCGCCGTGAAGGGCTAGAACCGTGACCGACCCCCTGCTGCTGCCCCGTGTCGACCAGCTGACCACCGCCTCCGGCGCGTACCTGCTCGACTCCGCCACCCGCGTCTCGGCGCCCGACTCGCTCGGCGGCACGGTCGCCTGGCTGCAGTCGGTGCTGCGACCCGCGACCGGGCTGCCCCTGCGCGAGGGCGACGGCGACGGCGCCGGCATCTCGCTCGACCTCGACCCCGAGCTCGACGACGAGGGCTACCGCGTCGAGGTGCGCCCGGCCGGCGTCCGCATCACGGGCGGCTCGGCCGCCGGCGTCTTCTACGGCGCGCAGGTGCTGCGGCAGCTGCTGCCGCCCGAGGTGTTCCGTCGCTCGCTCGTCGAGGGCGTCGAGTGGTCGGTGCCCGCGGTCGACGTCGCCGACTCGCCCCGGTTCGGCTGGCGCGGCATGCACCTCGACGTGGCACGGCACTTCATGCCGACGCACGACGTGATGCGCCTGATCGACCTCATGGCGATGCACCGCCTCAACACCCTGCACTGGCACCTCACCGAGGACCAGGGCTGGCGCGTGGAGATCGTCAAGTACCCCCGGCTGACGACGGTGGGCGCGTGGCGCGCGTCGTCGCAGGTGGGCGCCGGGCCCGAGGCGACGCAGGACGGCCGCCCGCACGGCGGCTTCTACACGCAGGCCGACATCCGCGAGGTCGTCGCCTACGCCGCCGCGCGGCACGTGACCGTGGTGCCCGAGATCGACGTGCCCGGCCACTCGATGGCCGCCATCACCGCCTACCCGCACCTCGGGGTCGGCGCGGTCGAGGCCGGCGGGATCCCCGTGCCCGAGCCGCGACAGATCGCGGTCGGCACCGAGTGGGGCATCTTCGAGGACGTGCTCAACACCGAGCAGTCGACCGTCGACTTCTACAAGGACGTCCTCACCGAGGTGATGGACCTGTTCCCGGGCACCTGGATCGGCGTCGGCGGCGACGAGTGCCCGAAGGCCCAGTGGGAGGCGGACCCCCGCACCCAGGAGCTGATGCGCGAGCGCGGCCTCGCCGACGAGGAACAGCTGCAGGCCTGGTTCATCGGCCAGCTCGACGAGCACGTGACGGCCGCGGGCCGCCGCACCTTCGGCTGGGACGAGATCCTGGAGGGACACAGCCGCGACGGGCACGCGTCGGACGGCGCCCGACCCATGTCGCCCGGCGCGACCGTCGCCTCCTGGCGGGGCATGACCGGCGCGGTGACCGCCGCCCGGCTGGGCTACGACGTCGTCGCCTGCCCTGACGACCAGGTCTACCTCGACTACCGCCAGTCCGACTCGCCCGACGAGCCCATCCCGGTCTCGATCGTGCTCGGCCTCGAGGACGTCTACGCGTTCGAGCCCGTCCCGGCCGAGCTGACCGCCGAGGAGGCGCGGCACGTGCTGGGCGGTCAGGCGAACGTCTGGACCGAGCACATGGACTCGCCCCGCACCGTGGACTTCCTCGTGTTCCCCCGCCTCTGCGCGGTGGCGGACGTGCTCTGGTCGGACGCGCCCCGGGACTTCGCGGGCTTCTCCGCACGGCTCGACCACCACCTCCTGCGCCTCGATGCGGCGGGGGTCGAGTACCACCGGGCGTCGGGGCCGCTGCCGTGGCAGACGCGTCCGGGCGTGCCCGGCCGGCCGGCCTCGCGAGAGGACCGCGCCGCGTACATCGCGGGCATCACCGCGAACATCGCCTGACCGCCCCGCCCGCCTGTCTCCTCTCCCTCTCTCTTCATTCAGGAACATCTGTCCTGATCCGCGCGGGGGAGGGAGCGAGAGTCCTGAGTCGTGCACTGATCAGGAACGTGCGGTCGCCCGTTCCTGAGTGAGGAGGATCCCGTGTCGACGACGGTCATCATCGGGGCGACAGTCCACGACGGTCGAGGAGGCGCGGCGCAGGTGGCCGACGTCGTCGTGCGCGACGGGGTGGTCGAGGCCGTGGGGCCCGAGGCTGCGGCGTCCGTCGTCGAGGCGGGCCGGGCGGGCCGGGTGGTCGACGGCCGCGGTCTCGAGGTGCTGCCCGGGTTCGTCGACGTGCACGCGCACGACGACGCGGCGCTGTTCCGTCCGGGCGGCATCACGCCGAAGACGTCGCAGGGCGTGACGACGACGATCGTCGGCAACTGCGGGCAGGGCGTGGCGCCGTCCCCGCCGCCGGCCGACCCGCCCGACCGTTCGCTCGAGCAGTACTCCCTGCCGGTGCTCGGCCCGTTCCCCGACCGTCGCTGGGCCACCTTCGGCGACTACCTCGAGGCGCTCGCCCGTGAGCCGCTCGGTGTGCACGCCCGCGCGCTGGTCCCGCACGCACCGGTCCGCGCCTCCGTGCTCGGCATGGTGCGGCGGCCTGCCGACGCGGCCGAGTCGTCGCGCATCGCG
>NZ_CAUPYL010000104.1:0-8692 GCF_963515265.1 uncultured Frigoribacterium sp. | reverse complement strand
GCCGTCGCCCGCGGCGGGCCGGCGCCCGCCCGCCGCCGGGGGCACGGACCCGCCGCATCACACAGGAACCCGCCGCACCCCACGACGCCCCCTCGTCGCCGCGCTGAGAACGGTTCCCGTCAGGAGCCGGTGTCGGCGGCCGTGCCTAGGCTGGAGTCATCCCCACGACGACGTCGGGATCCCGCGCGCCCGCACCCGGGTGCGCACGACCCGCCACCACACGGAGGTATCTCCATGCCCACCACCGTCCCCGTCATCCAGACCCCCTCGGCCGGCGCGCCCTTCGAGCGCTCGACCATCCAGCTGCGCGACGTCGGCCCGAACGACGTCCAGATCGACATCGCCTTCGCCGGCGTCTGCCACAGCGACATCCACCAGGCCCGTGAAGAGTGGGGCAAGGCCATCTTCCCGATGGTCCCCGGCCACGAGATCGCCGGCGTCGTCACCCAGGTCGGCTCCGACGTGTCGAAGCACGAGGTCGGCGACCGCGTCGGCATCGGCTGCTTCGTCGACAGCTGCCGCGAGTGCGAGAACTGCCTCGCGGGCGAGCAGCAGTTCTGCGTCAAGGGCAACGTGCCCACCTACAACGGCCGCCAGTACTCGGGCGAAGAGACCTACGGCGGCTACGCCAAGCAGATCGTCGCCGACGAGAACTACGTGCTGTCGATCCCCGAGGGCATCGCGCTCGACGAGGCCGCGCCGCTGCTCTGCGCCGGCATCACGACCTACTCGCCCCTGAAGCACTGGGGTGCTGGCCCCGGCAAGAAGGTCGCCGTCGTCGGCATGGGCGGACTCGGCCACATGGCCGTGAAGATCGCGCACGCCATGGGCGCCGAGGTCACCGTCATCAGCCAGACGCTCTCCAAGCAGGAGGACGGCCTGAAGCTCGGTGCCGACCACTACTACGCGTCGAGCGACCCGGCCACGTTCAAGGAGCTTCGCAGCTCGTTCGACCTGATCATCAACACGATCTCGGCCGACATGGACATCGACGCCTACGCCCGCACCCTCCGTCTCAACGGCACGATGGTGTTCGTCGGACTGCCCGAGAACCCGCAGTCGTTCGGGGCCGGCTCGCTCATCGGCGGTCGCCGCAGCCTCGCTGGCTCGAACATCGGCGGCATCCCCGAGACGCAGGAGATGCTCGACTTCTGCGCCGAGCACCACATCGGCGCCGAGATCGAGACGATCAGCGCCGACGACATCGACGACGCCTACGAGCGCGTCGTCGGCAGCAAGGTCCGCTACCGCTTCGTGATCGACACGGCCACGATCTAGCGCCTGCACGACGAAGGCCCCCTCCCGCACCGGGAGGGGGCCTTCGTCGTCGCCTGCAGCGACCCCGGGCACGCGGACGGGCGAGTTCGTCGCATGCGGGCGGCCACGACCGCCCGTCTCGGACGAACTCGCCCGTAGAGCAGCCCCGAGGAGGCGCGGGTCGCCTACCGCGGGTCAGCGGGCGTGTTGAAGCGGTGCAGCCAGCCGGCGAACTCGGCGAGCTCGTCGTCGGTCCAGCCCTCGACGTGGCTGCGGAACACGGCGCGGTTCTCGTGCCGCACCTCCAGCATCCGCGCCTCGGCCCGGTCGGTGCTGCCGAGCGTCATCACGCGGCCGTCGGCGGCGTCGGGGACGACGTCGACGAACCCTGCCTCGCGCAGCAGCGCGACCTGGCGGCTGACGGCGCTCTTGTCGAGGGCCATCGCCTTGACGATGTCGCCGGCGGTGCAGGGCTGGTGCTTCATCACGTAGCGGAGCACGTAGAACGCGGTGGGCGGGACGTCCGGATCGAACCGAGAGGCCGCCGCGGCGATCGTCCGCTTGGCCTCGACCATCATCGAGCCGATCTCGTCGACGACGCTCGCCATCAGGCCCTCACGGCCGTCGTCGTCCGGGCTGGCCAGCCGCGGCGCGGTGACGTCCGCCGGGCGCGGTGAGTCGAGCACCGAGCCCGCGGGCGTGCCGTCATCGGTCGGCTGCGACATCTTTCTCCTCGACCAGGGACGAGAACACCGGGCTCTCGGCCAGTTCGTCGTCCGACACGGGGTGGCCTGCCACCTCGGCGGCACCGGTGGCGATGATCGTGTCGATGGTACCGGTGCCCGTCGTGGCGTGGGAGTGGTGGCGTCGCCCGGCCGCGGTCGCTGCAGCAGGCGTGTCCGCCTTCGTGTCCGCCGGGTCGACCACGGGCTCGTCGTCGCCCTGGTCGACAGGCGACGTGGGGGCAGGCGTCGAGGCGCCGTCGGTCGTGGTGGCGGGCGCACTCGACACGGACGGGGCGAGCCCTGCCGTGGCCGCGACGCCCTTCTCGACCGCCGAGGCGTCGTCAGGCGCGGCAGCAGCCGTACCGGCGCCAGCAGCACCAGCCGTCGCAGCAGCACCAGCACCCGATCCGTCACCCGACGCGGCAGCCCGCTGGATGCCGGTCTTCGTCCCGAGCTCGACGTTCGGCAGCAGGCAGACGAACACGATGGTGATGACCGCGAGCGGTGCCGCGATGAGGAACACGTCGGCGACGCCCTGGCCGTAGGCCGACTCGATGATGGTCCGGATCGGGCCGGGCACGGTGCTGAGGTCGGGGATGCTCGTCGAGCCGCCGCTGCCGAGGGCGCTGGGGTCGACGCCCGCGTCGGTGAGGCCGTCCGTGATGTAGCCGGAGACCTTGGTGCCGAGCACGGCCCCCATCACCGAGACGCCGATGGTGCCGCCGAGGCTGCGGAAGAACGCGACGCTCGAGGAGGCGGCGCCCACGACGCTGACGTCGACCGAGTTCTGCACGACGAGCACGAGGTTCTGCATCACCATGCCGATGCCGAGACCCATCATCGCCATGAAGACGGAGACGATCGCGAAGTTCGTGTCGTACTCGATGGTCGACATGAGGAACAGGCCGGCCGCCAGCAGGATCGAGCCGACGATCATGTAGGGCTTCCACTTGCCGTACTTCGAGATGAGCGCACCGGCGACCATCGACGAGATGAGCAGGCCGAGCACCATCGGCAGGGTCAGGATGCCCGCCATGGTGGGCGACTGGCCGCGGGCCAGCTGCATGTACTGGCCGAGGAACACGCTGGTGCCGAACATCGCGACGCCCACGCTGAGCGAGGCGACGACCGCGAAGGTGAAGGTGCGGTTCTTGAAGAGCGTCAGGGGGATGATCGGCTCCTTCGAGCGGAACTCCACGACGACGGCCAGCGCGAGCAGCACGGCCGCGCCGACGCCCATCAGCCAGCTGGTGGTCGAGGCCCACTCGAACTGCTTGCCGCCGAGCGACACCCAGACGAGCAGCAGCGAGACGCCGCCGGCGATCAGGCCGGCGCCCCAGTAGTCGACGACGACGGCCTTCTTGGGCTTCGGAGGCAGGTGCAGGGTGCGCTGGATGACGATGAGCGCGGCGACGCCGACGGGCACGCCGACGAAGAAGTTCCAGCGCCAGCCGATCGAGTCGGTCAGGACGCCGCCGAGCAGCGGGCCGCCGATGGTGCCGACGCTCATCACGGCGCCGAGGTAGCCCATGTACCGGCCGCGCTCACGCGGGCTGATGATGTCGCTCATGACGACCTGCACCAGGGCCGTGAGGCCGCCGGCGCCGAGGCCCTGGAACACGCGGAACGTGATCAGCGTCGCGGTGTTCTGCGAGAAGCCGGCCGCGACGGAGGCGAGCACGAAGAGCACGAGCGCCACCTGCAGCAGCACCTTGCGGTTCGTGAGGTCGGAGAACTTGCCCCACAGCGGCGTGCTCACGGTGGTCGCGAGCAGCGTCGCCGTGATGACCCAGGTGTACGAGGTCTGGCTGCCGTTCAGGTCGCTGACGATGCGCGGCAGCGAGGTCGACACGACGGTCGACGAGAGGATCGCCACGAGCATGCCCATCAGCAGGCCCGACAGGGCCGTGAGGACTTCGCGGTGGCTCATGCCGGGCGCTTCGCCCGGCTCGTGCGGCACTGCGGGCGTCGTGCCCGCGCCCGCGGCGGCGGTGGTGGTGGTCTGCGACAAGGTCGGCTCCGTGGTGACTCTGAGATGGGGGGCCCGGACGTCGTCGGCCAGGTAGTTGTAGAACCACAACCATACGCCTCAGTTGACGATCCGCAACCATTTCCGTGCAGATCACGCACTTTTCTTTCCGGGCGGCCACACGAAGGAGGCGCGGTGCCCGACGAACGGACACCGCGCCTCCTGCGCTCATCAGCGGTGGGCTAGCGGACTTCTTCGGGTCTCTTCTGCCGGAACATCTCGGCCGGCTGGTCCGGGCCCTTCCAGACGCCGACGATGCCCCAGGCGACGGCCGTCAGCGGCACGGCGATCACGGCGCCGACGATGCCGCCGAGCACGGTGCCCGCGGTCAGCGCGACGAGGATCACGAGGCCGTGCAGGCGCAGCGTGTGGCCCATCAGCACGGGCTGCAGCAGGTTGCCCTCGAGCTGGTTGACGAGCACCACGACGGCGATGACCCAGATGGCGTCGATCGGCCCGTTGGCGACGAGCGCCACGAGCGCGGCGAGGATGCCGGCCGCGGTCGCGCCGACGAGCGGGATGAACGCGGTGAGGAACACGACGACGGCGAGCGGCAGCGCGAGGGGCACGCCGATGATCCAGAGGCCGACACCGATCCCGATCGCGTCGACGGCGGCGACGGTGGCCGTGCCGCGCACGTACCCGCCGAGCGTCTCGACGGTCTTGTCGCCGATGCGGCGCGCACGCGCGTACTGCTGGCCGCGGAACGGACGGAGCATGAACTCCCAGATCGCCGGCCCGTCCTTGAGGAAGAAGAACAGCACCACGATCATCAGCACGAGGCCCGTGGCGAAGCTGCCGACGGCGCTCGCGCCGGCGAGGGCGCCCGAGCCGAAGGAGGCGCTCGTCAGGAAGTCGACGACCGTGTCGCGGACGCTCTCGACCTGCTCGTCGGTGATGGAGAACGGCAGCGTGGTGATGAAGTCCTGCAGCTGACCGATGCCCTTCTCGGCCGAGGACACCAGCATGCTGGCCTGGTTCTCGACGGCCCAGACGACCAACCAGCCGACGAGCCCGAGCACGGCGAGGATGCCGAACAGCGCGATCAGGGTCGCGAGCAGCGAGGGCACGCGGTGCCTGCGCAGGAACGACACCACCGGGTGCATCGCGGACGCGAAGATCAGGGCGAGCAGCACCGGGATGGTGACGAGGCTGAGGGTCTTGAACGCGTAGATCAGGCCGGCGGCGACCACCACGACCACGATGATCTGGATCGAGCGCGTGGCGAGGCGCCCGAACGGGTCGCCCCACTGGTTCGCCTGGGTGGCGACGGCCTCGGCGGCGTCGGCCGTCGCGTCGCTCGCGCGGCTGCGGAAGAGGGCCACGTGGTGTCCTGTTCGTCTCGGGGGCCGATCGGGGCGGCACGTATCGCCGGACCGGTCGGCCGACAGGACCCATCGAACCGCGTCAGCGTGCCCGAGGGCCGGATCTCGCCCGGCGTGCCCCGGCCGACCCGCCGCCCGTCAGCCCCGCGCGCAGCGAGAACGGGTCGCGGCGCCACCAGCGGACGAACGGGATCCCGTCCCGCCCGTGCACCGCGAACGACCGGACGGCACGCGTGCTGCGGAGCCACTGCCGGCCGCCGCGCGCGAAGGGGCGGGCCGAGATCGAGGTCACGACGTCGCGGCGCCACACGATGCGCCCCGGCTGCCCGAGCACGAGGTCGCCCAGGTGCACCGCGAGGTCCATGTCGTCGTGCAGCCCGGCGTCGCGCCGGTGCACCTCGTCCCGCACCGCGACCCAGGCCGAGCGCCGCATCATCATCGTCGAGCCGAAGAGGGGCCAGTGCGCGAGGCCGGCCCCGACGAGCACGTGGTACGCCCCGACGTAGCCGAGCGAGAGGATCCGCTGCAGGCCCACGGGGGCGTCGTAGAAGCGGGCCCCGGTGCTCACCGCGACGGCCTCGGGTCGCTCGTCGAAGGTGCGCGACAGCTCGGCGACCCAGGTGCGCGGCAGCACGCTGTCGGCGTCGCAGCGCCCGACGAGGTCGCCCAGCGCACCGTCGTAGCCGGTCGAGGCCGCGGCGGCGATGCCGACGACGGGCTGGTGCAGCACGCGGGCGCCCGCGGCCAGCGCGACGGCGACGCTGTCGTCCGAGCTGCCGTTGTCGACGACGACGACCTCGTCGGGCAGCACGGTCTGGCGTGCCAGCGACCGCAGGCACACCTCGAGGTGACGCGCGTCGTCACGGACCGGGATCACGACGGAGACACGCACGCCCCCATCCTGCCCGCCTACCCTGGGCGCCATGAGCACCTCCGTCGTCGTCGTGTCCGACACCCACGTCCCGCAGAAGGCGAAGGCCGTGCCCGCGGCCGTGTGGAGCGCGGTCGAGAGGGCGGACGTCGTCGTCCACGCGGGCGACTGGACCGGCGTGCCGCTGCTCGACGAGCTCGAGGCCAGGGCGCGCCTCCTCGTGGCCGTCTGGGGCAACAACGACGGCGACGACCTGCGCGCCCGCCTGCCCGAGGTGGCCCGCACGACGATCGACGGGGTCCGCCTCGCCGTCGTCCACGAGACGGGACAGAAGGAGGGGCGCGAGACCCGGATGGACCGCGCCTTCCCCGAGACCGATCTGCTCCTCTTCGGCCACAGCCACATCCCGTGGGACACGACCACCCCGGCCGGCCTGCGGCTGCTGAACCCCGGCTCGCCGACCGACCGTCGGCGCCAGCCGCGGGCCACCTACCTGACGCTCGTGCTCGACGCCGGCGCGGTGCGGGACGTCGCGCTGCACGAGCTGCCGCTGCGCACCGACGCGCTCGACGGGGTGCTGCCGCACCCCCGCATGACGACCTAGCCGGCGGGGGTCTCGGCCGGCGCCACCTCGGCGGGTGCCTCGGTCGGCGCGGGCGTGGGCGTCGCGGTCGCGGCGTCCGCGTAGCTGTTGCCGGCGGCGGTCACGACGAAGTTGCGGAACTCCTCGTTCGTGAACGGCTGGCTGAACTCGTACTGCTGGCCGTTGACGAGCACGGTGGGGGTGCCGCGGAACGACTGGACGTTGCTGTTGGGCAGCGGGCCGTCGAGCGCGCGCTCGGTGGCGGCGCCCACCCACGACGCGAACTCCTGGTCGTCGATGCACTGCGTGATCTGCGACGCCGACGTGACCCCGTCGACGCCGGTCGCGATCTCGGCGAGGCGGGCGTCGTCGAGACCGCGCGTGCCTTCTTCGGGCTGGTTCTCGAACATGGCGGTGTTGAAGTCGAAGAACGAGTTCGGCGAGTAGTTCGCGACGCACGCCGCCGCGTTGGCGGCTCGGTTCGAGTACTTCGTGCCGAGCGAGCTGTTCGTGAGGATCGCCACCGGGTGGTACTCGACCGTGGCCGCGCCCGACGAGACGAGGCCGGCGATGTACTCGTTGTTCGCCTCCTCGAAGCCGCCGCAGATCGGGCACAGGTAGTCGAGGTAGATGACGATGTCGACGGTGTCGGACGACGCGGTCGTCTCGGTGGCCGTGGGCTCGTCGTCGGCGCCGAGGGCCGGGGTCGTCTCGGCCACGAAGTCCTGGCCGATGCGGATGCCGTCGCTGGCCATGTTGGCGGGGCCGGGGCCCGCGGGACGGATGCTGTTGGTGATCACGACGACGACGGCCACGACGATGGCGAGCACCACGACGACGAGGCCGCCCTGCAGCAGCCAGCGGCCCGTCTTCTGGCGGCGCTTCTGCTTCTTGCGGGCGAGCTGGGCGCGCTCGCGGGCGGCTGCGCGGCGCTGGTTCTTGGTCGCGTTCTTGCTCAGCGGCTCGGAGCCTGAGGGGCCGATGTCAGTCATGGAACGGTTCTCCGATGCGCGACGAGGTCGCGGTCGCGTCGTAGGGGGCTGAACGGGCCCGAGGAGGTGGAGGGCCCGGTCGATGGTACGAGCGCGGACTGGGAAAAGTCCAAACAACCCGTGGCCGGATCGTGACTCCGTGGCCCCCGGAGAGGTGGGGATGAGTCACCTCCTGTGGCATGCTGGGCGGAGTGGTCACCGCTGACCCAGGGTGATCACCAATCCGTTCACGAAGGATCGTCCGGCACGTACCTGCCGGTGAAGGAGAAATGAATCATGGCGTCCGTGACGTTCAGCAAGGCAACCCGTCTCTACCCCGGCTCGACCCGTCCCGCGGTCGACGCGATCGACCTCGAGGTCGCCGACGGCGAGTTCCTCGTCCTCGTGGGCCCCTCGGGCTGCGGCAAGTCCACCACCCTGCGCATGCTCGCCGGCCTCGAAGAGGTCAACAGCGGCGACATCTTCATCGGCGACCGCAACGTCACCGACGTGCCCCCGAAAGACAGGGACATCGCGATGGTGTTCCAGAACTACGCGCTGTACCCGCACATGACCGTCGCCGAGAACATGGGCTTCGCGCTCAAGATCGCCGGCGTCGGCAAGGAGGAGCGCGCCACCCGCGTCCTCGAGGCGGCCAAGCTGCTCGACCTCGAGCCCTACCTCTCGCGCAAGCCCAAGGCCCTCTCCGGTGGTCAGCGTCAGCGCGTCGCCATGGGCCGCGCCATCGTGCGCCAGCCGCAGGTGTTCCTCATGGACGAGCCGCTGTCGAACCTCGACGCCAAGCTGCGCGTGCAGACCCGCACCCAGATCGCCTCGCTCCAGCGTCGTCTCGGCGTCACCACGGTCTACGTCACGCACGACCAGACCGAGGCCCTGACCATGGGCGACCGCATCGCGGTCCTCAAGGACG